>DATLKS010000294.1:0-1686 GCA_035538255.1 Terriglobales bacterium | reverse complement strand
TCGAGACGCTCGCCGAGGTCCTGAACCGCTCGGGGAAGGTAACGATCCTTGGCGGAGCCGGATGCGCGGGTGCGCACGCGGAGCTCATGGAGCTGGCAGGCAGATTACAGGCGCCCATCGTCCATGCCATGAGGGGAAAGGAATTCATCGAATATGACAATCCGTTTGACGTGGGCATGACTGGCTTGCTGGGCTTCTCTTCAGGCTACTACGCAATGATGAATTGCGATGTCTTGCTCATGATCGGAACAGACTTTCCGTACCAACAGTTCTTTCCGAAGGACGCCACAATCATCCAGATTGATATTCGTGGCGAACAGCTCGGGCGGCGAACGAAGCTGGACTACGGATATGTAGGAGACACCCAAACTACGCTCCGCGCTCTGCTGCCACTGCTGCGGCAAAACGAGCACCAGGAGCATCTGAAACTCTCGCGGCAGAACTATCTCAAGGCCCGAAGGGACCTCGACGATCTCGCGGTCAATTCAAACGATCGCCTCATCCATCCTCAATACGTAACGCGCCTACTCGATCAGCGTGCAGCGCAAGACGCGATATTCACTTGCGACGTGGGAACGCCGACCATCTGGGCCGCTCGCTACCTGACCATGAATGGCAAGCGCAGGATCCTCGGGTCCTTCAATCATGGCTCCATGGCCAATGCGCTGCCGCAAGCGATTGGCGCACAAGTCAGTTATCCTGGACGCCAGGTAGTCTCGATGTCCGGAGACGGCGGTTTCTCGATGCTGATGGGGGATTTGTTGACGCTTCGACAACACCAACTGCCTGTAAAACTGATCGTTTTCAAAAACGATTCCTTAGCATTCGTGGAATTGGAGATGAAAGCGGCCGGGATCTTGGACTTCGGCACAGACTTGCATGAAGCCGATTTTGCCAAGATTGCGGAGGGGGCGGGAGTGCTAGGACTGAGCGCGAAAAAGGCAGACGACGTGTCCCCCATGCTGGAAGAGGCCCTAAACTTTGCCGGTCCGGCTCTGGTTGAAATCCCCGTACCGCGCCAGGAGCTATCGATGCCTCCGACAATTACCTTCGAAGAAGCAAGAGGGTTCGGTTTATTCATGCTCAGAGTTGTGCTTAACGGTCGCGCAGATGAACTCGTCGAGCTGGCGAAAGTAAATATCCTTCGATGAGTGAAGCGAGATTGAATTTTCTTGCGGTCGCCAACTGCCGGCGCACCAGCACCGAATGGGCGGGCGGGGAAAGGATGTCTATGAAGGTTGCAACAAGATAGAATATGTGCATTCAAAGTGGCGTCCCGCCAACTTTCCTGGTGCTCATACAGCCAGCGTGGACGTCACTCTTGCACAGGCACGCAGCTGATGGCGGAATCGCAGTGCAGCGTGTACTTGTGATGCGCGAGGACCGGGCAAGATCGAAGTGAGGGCTTACACACCCCGCAGGGGAAGCACCCGCGAGAGTTTACAGGTCATGAGGTTCCCTGATGAATCCGAACGCAGGCTCGACGCAACCGGAAACCAGGCAAGGGCCGGCCGCAAACGGACTGGCGCTGGTCCGTCTAATTATTGGCGCACTGTTTGTGTCGGTGTTCTTTGAGAACCTCGGCAAAGGTCTCTACAGACCTGCGGAATACACCGGGCTGATCAACTACTACATCAAGTCGGGTCATTCGCCCGCACCCTGGAAGGCGGTGATGGCCCTGATGGC
>DATLKS010000293.1:0-1669 GCA_035538255.1 Terriglobales bacterium | reverse complement strand
AGAGAACGTTCGCTTAAGCGAGTTATTGGCGGCCCTAAAAAGCGAGCGCGAACAGTGCCAATCGAAAGCCGCGGAACTGAACAAGACAGCGGAACAGATCCGGCTCCTCGCCGCGGAACTTGAGGCAGCACTGCGCATGGCTCGCCAGGAGCTTGAAGTCGCGCGTGATCGCCGCAGCGAGCTTTCCACTATGCTGGCAAGATTGCAATCCGACATGCAGCATTTGGCCGAAACCTGCCTTCAGGAACTTTCGCTCACCTCGGAATCTCTGTTGGCTGACACTGCGATTGCAACCATCGAAGGCGAGGCACTCACACAAGAGGAAGAGGTCTATCGCGAGATGCGTACGCGGCTCGACAACATGGGTCCGGTGAACATGATGGCCCTCGAAGAGTATAAAGAAACCGCGCAGCGGCACCAGTTCCTCGAAGTGCAGCGCAAAGATTTGCTCGACTCAATCGAGAACACAGAGAACACCATCAAGGAGATCGACGAGTTCTCGAAGCAGAAGTTCGATGAAGCCTTCGCAAAAATCAACGAAAACTTCCAGGTAACGTTCCGCAAGCTCTTCGGCGGTGGACACGGATTCATGAAGCTCACCGACGAAGAGAACTCGACCGAGAGCGGCATCGATATCGTCGCTTCTCCGCCCGGCAAGAAGCTGCAGAATGTTCTGCTGCTCTCAGGCGGCGAGAAAGCTCTCACGGCCCTGTCGCTGCTGGTGGGCATCTTCCAATATCAGCCAAGTCCGTTCTGCATATTGGACGAAGTCGATGCGCCGCTCGATGAATCGAACGTCGGGCGCTTTACCGAATTGGTAAAAGAGATGAGCGACCGCACGCAGTTTATTCTCATCACTCACCACAAGCGCACAATCAGCTCGTCGCCTGTGCTGTATGGAGTGACTATGCAGGAGCCGGGCGTCTCAAAAGTTGTATCCGTGCGATTCGGGGAGGAGCCAGCCAAGGTCGCTATCGCGGCCACGGCTTAAGGATCTACGCTCGAACACTTCGCAGCGTTGTCATTTGGAAGCCTGTAACTTCTTTAACTCCAGCATCACCGTTCTGGCCTCGGTGTGCATCAATCCTTTACCGGCGTTCTCGACATCGTTGGCGCGAAAATCGCTGCTGCCGTCGAGCACGGGAGTGAAGACCTCCGGACGAAAAACTTTCACATTGGCGCTCATCTCAACTCTGCCATGTCCCGTGCCGCCAACGCCACCCAGCCCACCTTTGTTTAAGACACTCCCTAGCTTTTGCCCTACGCTGGCGGTTTTGAAGTTGCTGAGATTGGTAAAGATGACGTAGTCGCAACCCTGCTGCTTGGCTTGTTCATTTGCGGCATCCCGATCGTTCGGATCAGCAGCAATGAGTATTGCCTTGCCCCCAAGAAAATTGATGTCATTCACCAACTCCTGTTGCAGCCCGTCAACCGACAAAGACTGGTCGGCGCTGTTGGTGACCTGAGTCACTCCAATTTTTAAAGGCCGTGGCTTCGTGTTTGCTGCCTCGTGCGTTGCCCCATTTTCGGCGCCTTTATCGTTCTTGCTTGTGCCTGCGGTTGCAGCCGAAGCGGCTTTTTGCCCATTGGACTGCAAACTCGCTTCCCAGATCGGGACACGGCCAGCGCTTTTGACTTGGGACCACGACATCGTGGAAAAGACAATCAG
>DATLKS010000292.1:0-3577 GCA_035538255.1 Terriglobales bacterium | reverse complement strand
GGGAAATGAGGCCATCGGCTATCGGCGGTCGGCTGTCGGCTAAACCAACGGCAAGAGCAAAACAAAAGATCCTTCGACTATGGCGTCCCGCGCTCGTCCACCCCAGCAACCAGCAACACCGGCGCTTGCTGGGGACCCCGGATAGAAAGCGCGCGGGTACCTCCTCCGCTTCAGGATGATTGAAGACAGAAGGCAGCAATCAGCACGCAGCATTCAGCCTAAGGCACGGCGCTGCTTGGCTCCTAAGCTGCTTGCTGAGCCGAAAGCAAGCTTTGAGGAATCTACTCCCGGATGCGGATGCGGTCATGCTCGACGATCCACAGCTGACGCTCGGGCGATCGCTGCGCTAATGTCCGAAGGAGACGTTCCAAAAGCCTAATCAGCGTCGCCTTGTGTTGAGACTTCGAGCGGAATACCACGATTCCGGAGTATGACTGCGGTGGATACGCCTGGATATTTCCGAAGTCCAAGTCCAGGGTCATCAGCACGCGCCTCTCAGCTAGAGATCGCGCGATTACAATGCTGTCATGTGTTCCAGATAGATTCTCGTCCGCAACCGTGTCGGCCTGCCTGCGCCTTCCAGAATTGATGTGTATTCGGCTGGAAGATTCTCGTCTATCTTGAACTTCAAGCTCTGGTTTCCAGAGGAAGACTTACCGTGCCCTCGCGGGTGAGATCCGCGGCGTAGGCAAGAGCAGCTTCAATATCTGCTTCGGTCAGCGCAGGATAACTCTGCAGTATGTCCTGGTGAGAAAGTCCTGCGGCAACATTGTCCACAATGACAGAGACCATCACTCGGGTGCCGCGAATGCAAGCTTTGCCATGACATATTGCGGGTTGACACTGATGCGCTCTCGCCAGCTTTCCATGCTGGTTAATCGTAGCTCAAAAAGAAGTTGGGAGCTATCAGCTAAAAGATCTCAGCATTCAGTTAAACCAACAGCAAATGCTCACGCGGGAAACAAGCTGTCAGCTACCACCTACCAGCTAAGGCAAATGCCAGGGGCTCAGATTGATTGGACTGGGATTTGCAGCAGGTCCTCTACTATGCCGACTTCCTTTTGCAGGAAAGGTTCGGCGTATTTCACTCCGGCCAGCATTCCGTAGAAGCGAGCCATGGAGTGAATTCGGTCGCGAATCTCGGCGTGTGGCGGGAATAGACCGTGGCCTTCCTGCTGATCTTCAAATTGGGATTTATAGGCCATTAGCGCAGATAAACGGGTTTCGAACTGATCGGTGATGTCCACGACGAACGTTGGCCGCACGTCGTAGTAGAGCGTGGCGTAGATGATTTTAAATGGACGATGCTGCAGGGAATCGTCTGCCGACTCTGCCTGTAGTCCTTCTTCGCGCAGCTTGCGGACGATCTCCAGTTTTTTGAGTCCGGCGAGAAAGCAGGCTTCGTAGCCGAGAGTCGAACAGGTGTAGTGGTCGGGATGGCGTCCTTTCCAATATGGGAGGATAACGACGCGGGGGCGCGTATACCGGATTACGCGCGCGACCTTCAGGCGATTGAGCCAGGTATTCTCGACGCGTCCATCGGGAATGTCGAGGGCCTCGCGCCATATTACTTTCAGCAGGCGCGCAGCTTCGTTGGCTTCGCGTTCACGGTCTGCGGCGGTGCCGCGCGTTCCCATTTCGCCGCGCGTGAGGTCGAGGATTCCGGTGCGCTGACCTTTCTCGGCCATCTTCAGCAGCGTGCCGCCGCAGGTCTGCTCTACGTCGTCGCGGTGCGCGGCGATGGCGAGGATGTCGAGTTGGGAAGAACGCTTCGAGTCAGCCAAGATATGAAGTCAGCGCTTCAGCTCTTTCTCTCCACCAGGAAATGCGCCAGGTCCTTCAACGTTTGGGCGCGACTGCCGAATGAATCGAGTGCCGCGCACGCGGAAGCAATCAGCGCATCTGCGCGGCGCAGCGACTCATCGACGCCGTAAACGGCTGGATACGTCGCCTTCTCGGAGGCTGTGTCCTTTCCGGCCGTCTTGCCCAATTGCTTCGAGGACTGCGTCACGTCGAGCACGTCATCCACAATCTGGAATGCCAGACCGACGGCGCGTCCAAAGTCTCGCAGGCGCTGGATCTCGGTATTGGTGCCGCCGGCGAAGATGCCTCCGGTTACCAGGCTGGCGGTGATCAGTGCTCCCGTTTTGGAACGGTGAATGTACTCGACGATATTCGCATCTGCACGCTGGTTTTCGGCCTCGAGGTCCATCACCTGGCCTCCGATCATGCCGTCGACGGTGCCGGTAGAGCGCGCGGTCTCCTCGACGATGCGGATGCGCGCCTCCGTCGGACAGCGCAGCTTGCTGAGCACTTCGTAGGCGTAGGTCTGGAGCGCATCGCCGGCGAGGATGGCGATGGCTTCGCCGAAGACGACATGGCAGGTTGGCTTGCCGCGGCGCAGGTCGTCGTTGTCGAGCGCAGGCAAATCGTCGTGGATGAGCGAGTAAGTGTGCAGCATCTCCAGCGCGCTGCCAAGTTCCTCGACTCCAACCAGCGGCGTGCCGCAGCCCTGGTCGCGCAAAACCATGCGCGCTGCCTCCATGCACAGAATCGGGCGCAGCCGCTTGCCTCCGGCAAAGACGCTGTGGCGCATGGCCTTGTGAATGGATGTCGGAACTTGCGTTTCAGAAGGAAGGAGACGGTCGAGGGTGGTGTCGATGAGCGCACAACCAGAGGCCAGAGTCTCCTTCAGCATTGATGGCGAGTATAAATGACAGCTTCGAGGCCACGAAGCTGCGAAGCCTCAGCTGGAGCCAGGGATTTGTTTCGAACTCTGCCGGTTCGGGTTGCTGTTCGTGACAAGTAGCGATCGAGCTCTCGGTGAAGTGGGTGGGCGACCTTTTTGTGTTAGCAAGCGAGCTTCGCGGCTTCGCAGCTACTTCCCGGCGGATTTTTCTTCGCCGAGTCCTTCGAATGGCTCCGGCTGCAGCTTGCCGCCTTGCTTGGTGAGGATTTCGACTTTTCCTTCGGCGGCTTCGAGCTCCTGCCGGCAGGAGTTCGATAGGCGCACTCCTTCTTCAAACAGTTGCAGGGACTTCTCCAGCGGGAGGTCTCCACGCTCGAGCTGTTCGACGATCTTTTCGAGCTGCTGCAGGCAATCTTCGAATTTAGGCAAATCGGGTCTCCAGATTCATTGTAAGAGAAGCGCGGTGCCAAGAGCGCCCGTGTTGCACGTTGGTTCCTACTTATTTGCCTTGAAACAGAAGCGGCGCGAACGTTGCGAGATTGCGACGCCAGACCATCCAGGTGTGTGCTCCGGGAGTTTCAATGTCAGTGTGCTTGATGCCTTTGCTGGTGAGCCACTCGCGAATCTTCCGGTTGGTCTCTATCAGATGATCGTCGGTGCCGCAGGCGATCCAAAGCAGTTCGAGGGTCGAGGCGTCCTTGGTTTTCATTTCGGCGAGTTGCTGGTCGAGGTTCTCGCCGAGTCCGCCGGTGCTGAATGCGCCGATCCAGGCGAAGCGGTCGGCAGTGGTGAGGCCGACATAGAGCGATTCTGAGCCACCCATCGAGAGTCCGGCGATCGCGCGGGATTTTCGATCATTGAGCGTGCGATACTCGCGCTCGATTTGAG
>DATLKS010000291.1:0-10665 GCA_035538255.1 Terriglobales bacterium | reverse complement strand
TTCGGCTATGTTGAAATGCCTGCGTCCCTGAACGTCCTGCTCGGTTCCTTCCACAATTAGAGTCTTGCCCAATGGCACCGGCTTTATGAATTCGACCGCCATAGAAGAGGTCAGTGCAACCACGGAGCGAAGCTTGTTGACCTTGCCCATGGCCTCATCCAGCAGCGTGCAACGATGCCCCCATGCGCATGACCCGGCGGGCCTTGATATTTGCGCGGCAACTTGACTTTGCACCAGGCGCGATGATGGCCATCATCGAAGAAGAACTTCAGCCGCATTCCTTCTGGATTGTCCCTGCCGCAGGCAAAGCAACGGTTCTTGGGGAGAACAAGCTGCTTGGTGTTATGTCCGGAGAGGTGTTTAGGCATGCGACTGAATTATATGTGTCAATTGAGGACAAATCTGAGAAGATGCGCCTCGATGGAATTTCTCGGTCTCAATGCTCCCGCGGCAGGCGGTACATCCCCGATTGCCCGCGCCGCGGAGAACGAACGAGAGAACGTCGGATTGGCATGGGGACTCTCCTTCATCTGTCCAGGTGCCGGCCAGCTCTACTGTGGTTATCAGTGGAGAGGCATAACAACCTTGGTCGTGTTCTGGGGTGCTGTGATTGCGACGTTCAGGTTCAAGCCGCCTGCACCGGCTTGGGGAATCGCCTTGCGCTACGCGATTGCGCTGTGGTGCTTTGCCACGCTTGACGCATTCTTCACCGCTCGGGAGATCAACAGCGGCGTTGCTCCCATGATGGAGGGTGCGAACCCTCGGGTCGCGGCAATTCTCAACCTGCTCACGAAGGGATGGGGATACTTCTATCTGAGCAAAAAGGGACAAGGAATCGGCATTTTCTTCCTGCTGCTTATTGTCGAGGGGTGGGCGAGGACCTTGCATGGCAAGCCACTCGTCGCATTTTCCGTCGGTGTGGAGGTAATCCTCGCTGCTTTATGCGCGCACGCTTATTACCTCGGACGCCAGCAATTACGCGAAGCCCTGGCCTCCAGCCAAATAGCGACTCCAGCAGAAGGACTGTCCGTTGGCCTGCCCCTGACTTTCGCCATCTTCGTTTCGAGCGTCTATGTCTCGCTTATCGTGCTTGGTCTAATGCTTCCGGACTATAAGGCCATCGACCAGAGTCGCGCGTCTGTTAACGAGCAGAACGGAAAGGCCATATACGCGAATCCCAAGTACGGGGTCAGATTGGAGTTTCCGCAGGGTTGGAAGCTTTCCTATCCAGGCAAAGATCAGTTTGTGATGGGAGTTCGCCCCGGAGGCGGATGTGTGGTGCAGTTTATGGCGGCGGCACAGTTTCCCATTGTCCCGATCAGCGCAAATGAAAGGGAGTTATCGAAGGTCATGTCCGCCAAAGGGCACATATTCGATGGCGAACGTGATGCTGCCCTGGGCCAGATGGCAGCGCGCGAGGTGACCTTCCGGCATCAGCGGGACGAAGGAGAGATCGACCAGAGCTTCACTATCGCGAAGAAAGGCTTGTCAGTATATTTCCTCATCACCACGAGCAGCTCTGATGTGAGATCAAAGTGTGAGGCGACGGCGGAAAATGTCAAAAGTTCAGTTCGCCTGCGCTAAGAAGCGCAAATTGTAACTTTCTGCCGAGTTCCTGTATACATTCCGTTTTCACTTTATTCAGGAGATCGTGGTGACCCGAAAGACCTGGTTGTCCCTCACATCTGTTCTCATTTTTTCCTTACTGAATCTCGCACAGGATACTCCTCCGGATCTCGCACAGGATACTCCTCCGGCTCCCGTGACCACTCCCACATCCGACGTGGAAGCCGCGGCCCAGGAAAAGACTTCTACAACTGCCAAACCAGGTCAGAAAAAAGAAGGTGACGAGGAAGTTCCGCCAAGCCGCAAGCCGAAGCGTGGGCAAGCAAGCGCAGCGGAGAACATCTCCACACCTGCCAGGCCTGCGGAGAAAAAGCCCGCCGATCCACTTACATCCGCCGACACCTACAAGGGATTGCATCTACGCAGCATCGGCCCAGCGTTCGTTTCTGGGCGCGTTACATCGCTCGCGGTGAATCCATTCAAGCGTGAGCAGTACTACGTAGGTGTGGCTTCAGGAGGAGTTTGGAAGACGGACAATGACGGACTCACGTGGAATCCGGTGTTCCAGAATGAAGGCTCGTTTTCCATCGGCGATGTGAAGCTTGATCCCAAAGATCCCGCAATCGTGTGGGTGGGGACGGGAGAGAACAACTCCCAACGCAGCGTCGATTATGGCGACGGCGTTTACAAATCCGAAGATGGCGGCAAAAGTTGGACGAATGTCGGACTGAAACACTCAGAGCATATCGGTCGCATCGCGATCAGTCCCAAAGATACCTCGACGGTCTTTGTTGCCGCGGAAGGGCCACTGTGGTCGCCGGGCGGAGATCGTGGGCTCTACCGCACCAATGATGGCGGCAAGAGCTGGAAGAAAGTCTTAAATGTCAGCGAAAACACCGGCTTTGCAGACGTAGTCATCGATCCGAACGATGCCGAGACGATCTATGCCGCCGCGTATCAGCGCAGACGCCACGTCTGGACGCTGATCGACGGCGGCCCCGAAAGCGCGATCTATCGTTCGGTCGATGGCGGGAACACATGGACCAAATTGAAATCCGGTCTGCCGACTGTGGACATGGGGCGCATCGGAATTGCGGTCTCGCCGGTCGATCACAACGTGGTGTATGCGACGGTCGAAGCGGCGGAAGGGAAGGGCGGAGTCTTTCGCTCCACCGATCGAGGGTCCACCTGGGAACTGCGCAATTCCTATAACGAAACCGCGATGTACTACGGCCAGATCTTCGCCGATCCCAAAAATGTAGATCGCATCTACGTCATGAACGTGCTGATTCGCGTCTCCGATGATGGAGGCAAGACGCTGCATCCACTCGGCGAGAAATACAAACATGTGGACAATCACGTGATCTGGATCGATCCCGCCGATGGCGGCTACTACTTGGTCGGCTGTGATGGCGGTTTATATGAGAGCTTCGATCGCGGAGCGAATTGGAGCTACAAAAGCAATCTTCCCGTTGCCCAGTTCTACGATGTAGCTGTCGATAACTCGAAGCCGTTCTACTACATTTACGGCGGTACCCAGGACAACAGCAGCGTCGGCGGACCTTCCCGCACGCTAAAGATCAATGGCATCACCAACGAAGATTGGTTCTTTACGCAGGGCGGCGACGGCTTTCGCTCGGTGATCGATCCTGAGGACCCAAACACGGTCTATGCGGAATACCAATATGGGAACCTAACGCGATTTGACCGGCGCACAGGACAGCAGATCGGCATTCAGCCGCAGCCCACAGCCGATAACATTCCCTATCGCTGGAATTGGGATTCGCCGATTATCGTAAGTCCGCATTCCCACACCCGGCTGTACTTCGCCGCGAACCGGCTCTTCCGCAGCGATGATCGTGGAGACACATGGAAGGTGATCAGTCCGGATCTAACGCGCCAAATCGATCGCGATACGCTCCCCGTTATGGGTCGCATCTGGGGTCCGGATGCTGTGGCGAAGAACGCCTCCACGTCGTTCTACGGAAATATTGTCGCGCTCTCGGAATCCCCGCAGAAAGATGGACTGATCTACCTCGGTACAGACGACGGGTTGATTCAAGTCACGAACGATGCCGGACAGTATTGGACACGCTACCACAGATTCCCGGGCGTGCCCAACGTGACCTATGTGAGCCGCCTGCTCGCGTCGCAACACAACGCCAATGTTGTTTACGCTAGTTTTGACAATCACAAAATGGGCGACTTCAAACCGTATTTGCTGAAGAGCAGCGACAACGGCCACACGTGGAACTCAATTGCGGCCAATCTGCCCGAGAACGGAACGGTGCTCGCAATCGCGGAAGATCCCGTGAACCCTCAACTGTTGTTTGTGGGCACCGAGTTCGGCCTCTTCTTCTCGCTCGATGGTGGCGGACACTGGACTCAATTGAAGGGCGGCATGCCGACGATCGCAGTCCGCGATCTCGCTATCCAGGGACGCGAAAATGATCTCGTTGCGGCGACGTTCGGCCGGGGTTTTTATGTCCTCGATGATCTCAGCCCGCTGCGGCATGCCAGCGCGCAAATGTTTCAACAGAGCGGCGCACTCTTCCCAGTTCGGGACACATTGATGTACATCGAGCAGCGTCCTAGCGGCGGTAAACACGGCTCCTTCGGAGCGACCTACTTCGAGGCGGACAACCCGCCCTATGGCACCGTGTTCACGTACTATTTGAAAGAAAAATTCAAGACGAAGAAAGAAATCCGTCAAGAAAAAGAAAAGGCCTCTGAGCAGCCCACCAAAGGTGATAGCAAAGCAAATGAAGAGAACAAGAAGGCTGAGGCTAACCAGCCAAGCAGGTCAGCAGTGAAATATCCAACGATGGATGAACTACGCGCGGAAGCCGAGGAGGAGACGCCGGCAGTTTATCTCGTTGTTTCTGATTCCAGCGGCGCGCCTGTTCGACGCGTGTCGGTAACGAATGAAGCTGGCATGAATCGTGCCTCATGGGATCTGCGCTATCCGCCTTCGGAGGTGCACACGCCGTCTCCTGACGAAGCAGATTTTGGTGAGTTCTTCCAGCCTCCCACTGGACGCTTGGCCATGCCTGGCGAGTATTCTGTGACGCTGGAAGCGAAAGTCGATGGCAAGACGCAGCGGCTCGCCGGTCCGGTGAAGTTTCGCGTGAACGCTCTTGGAGCCAAGCAGATGAATGAGCAAGACCGGGCTGCGCTCGAGCAGTTCCAGCAGAAAGTTGCACACCTCGACCGCGCGCTTACAGGCGCAATTGCGACGGGCAATGATGTCGAGAAGCGGCTTACTGCGATTCATCAATCGCTGCGAGATACGCCAGGCGACGTAAGCGCATTGGTGGCCGGCGCAGACAACATCCAGATCCGGCTGCGCGACACTATGCGCGCTCTGCGCGGAGATGTCGTATTGCGCCGCCGGCAGGAGAACACGCCGGCAGCGATCAACGATCGAATTAATCAGATCGAAGACGAAGAACGCTTCTCAACTTCGCGTCCCACTCAGACGCACATCGATTCCTTCAACATCGCTGCGCAACAATTCGGGGAACAGCTCGGCAAGCTACGTCAGTTGGTCGATGTGGATCTGAAGAAACTCGAGGACGACATGGAGAAAGCCGGCGCACCCTGGACCCCGGGCCATCTCCCCGAGTGGAACCCGCAGTGAGAGAACCACCTCGGGTAGCGGATGGGCAGCCGCATGGTGTTGCGGCTGGGATCAACCATAAGACGTAAGTCGTTGACCGGCAAACAACCCAACAGCCCTGCCGCTACCGCAGCTGGTTCCGACGATCTTCATGTTCCCCTTTCCGTTTGGCTATACTGGGGCTGATGTCCGCCACGGCTAAAACTTTTTATCTAGAAACCTTTGGTTGCCAGATGAACGTGCACGACTCCGAAAAAGTTATCGGCACGCTGATCCAACAGGGGTACACGCAGGTGGCGACGGTCGAGTCCGCCGATCTAGTGCTCTACAACACCTGTTCGATTCGCGACAAAGCCGAGCAGAAGGTCTTTCACCGCCTGAACGATTTCAAGAAGCTGCAGGCTCAGGGCAAGAAATTCGGTGTGCTCGGATGCGTCGCCCAGCAGGAAGGCGAAAAGATCTTCGAGCGAGCGCCGCACGTATCGCTGGTTGCAGGTTCGGCTTCCTATCGCAACCTCATGCAGATGCTGGTGCAGATCGAAGCCGGCGAAAAGCGCGTCACCGGATTGGACGATCGCCAGACCGACCAAGCGTTTGATACTCCCTTTACCGTCCGAACTAATCCTTATCGCGGCTACATCACCATCATCGAGGGCTGCGATAAGTCCTGCGCCTATTGCGTGGTCCCATACACGCGCGGCAAGGAGCGTAGCCGAACTTCAGAGTCAGTGCTCGAAGAGGCGCGGCGTTTGGCAGAGGGCGGATATTCCGAGATTCAACTCCTCGGCCAGAACGTGAATTCGTATCTTGATCCGACGCTTAAGAAGACATTCGCTGAACTGCTGATTGCGGTAGCGGCGGTGCCGGGAATACGCCGGGTACGCTTTACCACATCGCATCCGAGGGACTTCACACGAGATATCGTCCGCGCCCTCGAATCAACTCCACAGCTTTGCGATCACGTTCATCTTCCCGTGCAGAGTGGCTCAAGCCGTGTGCTGAAGGCAATGCTGCGAGAGTACACGCGCGAAGATTACCTGGAACGCATCTCCTGGATAAAATCGGCGAGGCGCCACATCAGCCTGACGACCGACATCATCGTGGGATTCCCCGGTGAGACCGAGGAGGAATTCGAAGAGACGATTACGCTGCTGGCAGAAGTGGGCTACGACGGAGTCTTCTCCTTCAAGTATTCGCCGCGTCCAAATACGCCGGCTATACGTATGTCAGACAGTATCTCCGATGATCAAAAGTCCAAGCGCCTCAGCATCCTCCAGGAGCACCAGCGCGAAATTCAAAGAGCCAGCTACGAAAAACACGTTGGCGAGATTCTAGAAGTAATGGTTGAGGGACAAAACGAAGCGCGTGGGCAGATCATCGGACGCAGCACGCAGAACAAAACGGTAAACTTCACGACTGCGTCGCCGATTCTGCCGGCAACCGGAAGCTACGCGCGAGTACGTGTAACAAAGAGCTTTCCCAACAGTCTTGTAGGAGAGATGGTGTTGAATTGATTTGTCATCCCAAAGAGCCGGTGTTGCGCGAGGGATTTGCTTCTTGCTTTTGCCAGCGCTCGATGTTTCTGGCAATGGTTTGTGTGAAACGCAGGTCGGGTTGAAACGAGCGCGTCGGAGGTGAACCAGTGGAAGTTGAAATGAAGATCCGCGGACTGATGATGGACCCGGTGACGAACATGCCGATCGTCGTGCTCAAGGACCCTACAAGCGATGCCGTTCTGCCCATTTGGGTGGGCATTTACGAAGCCAACGCCATCGCGCTCGAAATCGAGAAGGTCGCAACCCCGCGTCCGATGACTCACGACCTGATCAAGAATGTTCTTACCGGCCTCGAGACCAAAGTGCATAAGGTGGTTGTTACCGAGCTGCGGGACGATACCTTCTTCGCGGTCATCTGGATGGAACGTGAAGGACAGGTCATAAGCGTGGACTCGCGTCCATCCGACGCGCTGGCGGTTGCCATGCGCCTGGACTGCCCCATCTACGTCGAAGATGAAGTACTAAAATCCTCGAAGCTAGCCGCCACCGTTTCCGACCGCGTTTCAAATGAGGAATTGCGCAAGATGCTCGAGAACATGAGCGACGAGGACTTCGGCCGTTACAAAATGTAATTTGTCGCCGACACTCCGATCTCGAGCGATTCGTTGCCGTAGCAAGCACTTCTCTTCTGAGTCCTCTAAGCAAGCCAGTTTTCTATTTGTTAACCGTGTGTAACTCATCAGTTACAACGGCAAATGGCGTCATTCGGCGCACCTCTGAGCGGGCCGTTAAAGCAACATACCTCCTTACGTTAAGCATCTTTTGGTCACCTTGCCCGCAGTCCAACGTTTTCCCTGAGGTGTTCGGTTGGACCATTTTGAACTGACGGAGGGCAGTTCCAGCGTCAGCTCCGTTTTGAAACTTTCAATCGCCACGTGCCTGATTGTCTCTGCGTCTCTCTGCGCCTGCAGCGGCTCACGCAGCCAGCAATCATCGGGAAAAAGTCCGCAGCAGGAGACGAACTACTCGGCCCAGGCGTACAAAGGAAAGCTCGAACCCGACGATGGCCAGTGGATCCGTCCGGCCAAGGACTTCGCCAGCACGCGTTACAGCACTCTCGATCAGATCAACACCTTCGAATTCGCAAATACGGATGCTATACGTGCCACACGATTTCCGGAGTCAAAGGCGCCAACGGTCTCGTAGGTCCTCCGCTGAACGGGATATACACGCGGGTGTTCATCGCGGGCGAATTGCCCAACACGCCAGAAAACATCACGCGCTGGATTCAACATCCGAAGTCTATCGAGCCGCATACGGCCATGCCCGAAATGGGAGTCACTGAGGAAGACAGCCGGGATATTGCAGCGTATTTGTATACCCTGCGCTAAAGAGGGTCAGTAGCGTCGCGATTGGTTGGGCGAACGTCGATGGATGACAAATATATCGGCTGCGTTCCGATACGGGACCGTTGAGCCTCGGTTAAGGAGAGACTGTGAAGCCAATCGTGATCCCTGTCCTCACCTTTATACTATGGATCAGCGCCATGCCGTTTGCCCAAGCGCAGAACGCCGACTGCTCCAGCCTTCCCGATTACAGCAAGCTGAAGACCGCCTTAACCGAGGTGATCAAGCAAGGCAAAGATGCGAACGGCGGCCTCGGCAATCAGGAGTGGGCGCCTGTTGTGAATCGAGATGGCATCGTCTGCGCTGTTGTATTCAGCGGGCCAGACCGCTCCAAGCAGTGGCCAGCGAGCCGCCTGATCGCTGCCGAGAAGGCGAACACAGCCAATGCGCTGAGCTTCGACAATTTTGCTCTGTCCACGGAAAATCTATATTCCGCCTCGCAGCCCGGCAGCAGCCTCTATGGACTTGCGATGATGCGGCCAAATCCGGCAGCGGCCTTTGCCGGCCCGGCCACGAAGTTCGGTCAGAGCGATGATCCCATGCTGGGAAAACCGATTGGCGGCATCATCGTTTTCGGTGGGGGCCTGCCACTGTACACACATGAGGGCAAGCTCGTCGGCGGTCTCGGAGTGAGCGGCGATACTGCCTGCGCCGATCATGTGGTCGCATGGAAAGTGCGCAACAAACTCGGCTTCGACGCCGTTCCCATGGGCGTCGCTCCTGGCTCAAGCGACAATCTAATCTTCGATATCCAAAACGGAACCAGCTCCAGCGGCTTCGGACATCCGCCGTGCAAGGGCGGAAAACCTGCCGAAGAGATCATCAAGAAACTCACCGACACCATGCCGACCGGGCCAAAGAAGTAAGCTCTTCATCAGATCAAGCAAGACGGATGTGGCACAGTTTGCGCGGCTACATTTGAACATCGTGATGGCTTACTGGTGGACGGCATCCAAACTTTGTAAGCTGCTCGTTGCAAGCTGTAGCTCAGAATGCAGCTTTAGCAGGGCCGTATTGAGTACATCCACCTTTTCTGTCAATCCACGTTTCTGGGCAGCAGTTATCAGTTCCCTGGTCTGGTCCTGCAATTGGTCGAACAACTTCATTAGGTACATCAGCGAGTCGGCATGGGTCTTCCACAGGTATGCTGAGCCCTTCTTTTGCGTGAAGTCGAGCAACTCAGTGGAGACGCGTACTTTTGCTGTAACAAGATTCACCAGAGCGTCAGCGAAGCTGGCACGGAAGCTTTTCTCGTGTTCATACGCGCTGCGGAAAGCGTCTGCCTCTGGCTGGCTGAGAGAGACATTCATCTTGGGCAACGGCACAGTAAAGCAAACTTTGGGATCGGCGGCCTGCACGAAAATACGGATCTGGTCACGGGTTTGCTTAAACTTATATTCTTCTTCGCGGGCTTGTGGCGACGTGAAAGCTGGTGTGACTTGAGCTGGCCGGCCGGTAACTTCTTCCTCCCGATCTGCAGGCGCTGAGGGCGGCGTCTCGGAAAGAGACGGTGGGCGGAGCACCTCACGCGGATTGCCGCCTCGCTTGTCTACAGCTTTCTTGAAGTTTGAGACTCTCTCAAAATCCTCTCGAGCGCGGAGATATTCCTTGCCGAGAATCTGCTCGTCTTCGACTTCGGTTAGGTGCTTGACCCGGACCTCTCCATCCACCCGGCTCATGATGCTGGTGCCTTCCTGCTGCACGCGCTCTGCGAAGCTCTTGATCTGTCGCGTAGCTTGCAGGAAAAGATCATCAAATCGCTTCCCGAAAATGCCGTTGAAAACTCCCGCGATGGCGAGAACGTCTGGATGATAGAAGGAGGTACCAAAAGATTTCTTGAGATTATGGATGCGCCCGAGAATGCCGCAATCCATGAGTTGATCGAAGGTGCGGAAATCGATCAGCTCCTGGAAAAAGAATTCGTATTCTCGCGACAGTTGCGCATGCTCCGCAGGCAACTCTCGGGACTCTGTGCCCGTCAGTATGCGGTCGATCTCGATCCGGAACGCACGCACGGCTCCGGCAATTTGCTCAGCGTCGCTGGGCAACTTGTCCAAAGGTCTAGAGGGGCCCCTCTGCGGAGACCGGCACAGAAAGCCCAGTACACAATCTGCCTTGTCCCGGTCGAGATCGCTCACTGAGCATTTCTTAACGAAATAGCGTAGCAGGGCTTCTGCGCTTTCGCGATGCAGCGTTGCGTGTAGCTGATCACGCACCATGGACGGAGAGACCGCCAAGTCGAGCATGCCCAACCATCGCAGGAACGTGGAGAGCGCGTCCTTTGTATCTCCGCTTCGGGATTGTCCTTGAATGACTTCCTGAGGAACGGGGAAGCGATACCCTAGATTGCCTTCCAGTATTGCCACGTAGAAGCGGTGAACTAGAACCAAATCGAGCAGTTCATCTGCAGGCGACACAAGGCATGCTCCAGGGTGCTTTTGAGCTTCTCCGCGGCTGTAGAACTGTACTGGTCCGAAACCATTACTTTCAAGTAACTATCGTCACAGCCCGCTAGATGTGTTTCGCCGTGTAACGTGAGCTCCGGCGCCGTGTGGGGCCTTCCGATACTGTTGGCATT
>DATLKS010000290.1:0-4176 GCA_035538255.1 Terriglobales bacterium | reverse complement strand
ACCTATAAGCACCGCGAGCCCGGCGCACTGCAGCCAGAGCGTAAGTATTAGTAGCAGGACCGCTATGCCGATTTCATGAAACAAGGTCATCGGTGAAGAGAGCCTTCAGTGCACGGCAACCTGGCCGCCCTTGCCGGGTTCATTCTTGGCTAGCAGGAAGCACAATAAGAACATCAAAGCGGAAGTTACAGCAAGCAGCCAGTAGATATCGACGTAGGAGAGTGCTTGAGCCTGTGCCGTCACCACGCGATACAGTCTGGCAAGCGCCTGTTGCTGAGCGGAGTGCATGCTCAAACCGACATGTGTCAAACGGCTCGTCAAGCCTGCGACGGCCGCTTCGAACCGATGAGAGCGTGTGTACTCGGCGAGAACGGACTGATGGTATTGACCTCGGCGAGCAAGCAACGTAGTCACAGCCGAAGTTCCTACGCTCTGCCCGATATTGCGCGTGAAGTTGATCAAACCGGCCGCAGCGTTGCTTTTCGACTCCGGCAGGCCGACATAGGCAGCCATGGTGAGCGGAACGAATAAGAATCCAACCGGGAGATACTGCCAAATGCGCATCCACGCGGCAGCACGAAAGCTGATAAGTAGATCGATGTGCTTGCATGAGAAATACATGGCCACAGCGAGTGCGATCCAGCCGAAAGCGAGAAGGTGCCGGGCCTGAAAGTGTCCGGCGAGGCGCCCGACGAACGGTAAAAGAAAGACCAGAAGAATAGCCGCCATCGAAATGACCATGCCGGCCTTTTGCGCCGTGTAACCCATGAGCGTTTGCAAGAACTGGGGAAGAAGGACGGTTGAACTGAAGAGAACGGCGCCAAGCACGAACATCATTAGATTGCAGCTCGCAAAATTAAATCCTTTGAAGAGACGGACATCCACGATGGGTTCCTTGTGGCGCCACTCCCAGATAACGAGGGATACCAGGCCGACGGCGGCAATAATGATCAGTGTGGTAATGAAACGCGACCCGAACCAATCGTCCTCTTGTCCCTTGTCGAGCGCAACCTGGAGAGCACCTACGCCGACGGCGAGAAGGCCAAACCCAATGTAGTCGAATTTCGCAATGGTAGCTTTCAGACGGGACAAGTAGGGTGGATCTTCGAGGAGCTGAGAAACCAGAAAGACGGCCAGAATTCCCACTGGAACGTTGATATAAAAAATCCAACGCCAGGAATAGTTATCCGTAATCCAGCCGCCCAGCGTGGGACCAATGGCCGGGCCACAGATGACCGTGATTCCATACAATGCGAAGGCCAACCCGCGTTTCTCCGGCGGGAAAGTGTCCGCGAGGATTGCCTGCGTCATCGGCTGCAGTCCGCCACCGAAGGCGCCTTGCAGCACCCGAAAAAGAAGCAGCATGCCGAGACTCGGCGCGACGCCGCACAAAAACGAGCTAACCGTAAAAAAGGCGACGCACATCAGAAAGAAACGCTTGCGTCCGAGCCAGCCAACGAGGAAGCCGCTGATCGGAAGCACAACGGCGTTCGACACCAGATAACTGGTCAAGACCCACGTGCTCTCATCATTGCTCGCACCCATGCTGCCTGCGATATGCGGAAGTGCCACGTTCGCTATGCTGGTATCAAGCGCCTCCATGAACGCAGCCAGCGAAACCGCAACGCCGATGATCCACGGGTTGACCCGTGGCTGCCACGCGGCTTGCTCCGTCAGAGCGCTGGCTGTGCTCATCGCACCCTCACGTCCGGCAAGACTGACAATCCCGGCTTCAACATTCCTTCCGCATTGAAATCCTGTCCCTCAGTTCGTTCGAAATCGATGCGCACCGGCACCCTCTGTACGACCTTCACGTAATTGCCGGTCGCATTTTCCGGCGGCAATAGGCTGAATACCGATCCGGTTCCTCCACCGATGTTCGTGACGCGCCCTTTCCATTTACGGCCGTATGCGTCGACCTTGATTTCCACGGATTGCCCCGGCCGCATGTGCGCAAGCTGCGTCTCTTTGAAATCGGCGGTTACCCAGACGTCGTCAAGCGGTACCACTTCCAGCATTTCCTGCCCGATGCTCACGTTCTGGCCAATTTCAACGCTCTTCCTTCCGATGATCCCTGTCACCGGCGAACGAATAATGGTGTAGCCCAGGTTCAGTTGTGCTTGCGCAACTTGAGCCTTTCGTTGCGATACCTGAGCGTCGGCTGCCAGCGCGTTGGCGCGCGTCAGCGAGACCTGCTCGGGTGCAGTCTCCGCTGTCTGCAAATCACTCTTTGCCTGTAGCACTCTCCCTTGCGCTTGCTGTACCGATTCTTCAGCAGCGTGCACCGCCGCCTGTGCCGAAACGACTACAGCTCGGTTCGCGGCTGCTGAGGCGATCGCCTGATCGTATTGCTGGCGTGAGATATCTTCCTTCGCGACGAGCTGCTTGGCGCGTTCGAGGTCCGCATCGCTCTTTACGGCGTTGGCTTCGGCCTGCGTGAGTGCCGCTTTCGCCGCTTCGGAATTGTGTCCAGCGGCCTTAAGCGCAGCCTCGGCGTTGGTCACGGCCGTCTTTGCCGAATCCAGATTGCTTTGAACCGTTATGGAAGTGATCGGCACGCTCCAATGCGAGCTCGCGGCTGTGCCCAGCGCATTGGCGAGATTCGCTTGTGCCTGTTCGGCCGCGATCTCGTAGTCCGCCGGGTCGATGGTCACCAGCACGTCGTTGACATGGACAAGCTGCCCCTCAATGACACGTACTTCTTTGATCTGCCCGCTAATCCGGGCACTCAGCGGCATGAAATGTCCGTCCACCTGGGCATCATCGGTGTCTTCGTACAAGAACAGATTGCGAAGGAAATATGCGGCAACGATCAGGATGGCGAGCAGTGCCAGGACCCCAGCCAGGCTTTTTGCCGGATGCTCTCGCAAGCTCCGACGTAATCGATCAAGTCTTCCAGCTTTCTCACCAGAATCGCGGGCCATTTGCGGTTCCACAGAAATAGGTATTTCCTCTTCCACGATCACCGAAGCCGTGCGGTTCTGCTCGTCGTTCGACATTACTTCCCTCCGAGGTATTGGTTATAGCTGGCGCGCGCTACGCCCATGGCGCGAGCCAGCGAAAGCTTGGAGAAATTGTGGTTGTACAGACTCGTTATGTATTGATCGTTGGCGCTGGCGAGAGCCTGCTCGGCCTGGACGACTTCAACACTGTCAGTGACACCGGAACTGAAGCGGTCCTTCGACCGAGCAAGGCTCTCATTGGCAAGTTCGACATTCTGCTTGGCCACTCCAACCTGTTCTTTCGCGGCATTTAGATTGAGAAGGGCCGTGCGGACGTCCTGGTCGATCTGTCCGCGTATGTTTTCTGCCTCGGCCTTTCGCTGGCGCAGTGCGGCCTCGGCCTGCGTGATATCGCCCTTAATCCGCCCGCCAGTGAAAAGTGGAACCCGGATCGCCGCTTGAAACGCAAACTCTCCGTGCGAGTTGCCGAACGTCGGTCCGATATCGCCGTAGTCGCCGTTGACGGCGACCGTCGGATACCGTTCGCCTTTGGCAGCAGAAAGGGTTTGCGCAGCAGCTTTTTGAGAATTGAGAGCCGAACGGAAATCACTGCGTGCTTTATACGCGATGTCTAGCGCTTCGGCAGGAGTGAGCGGCGCGATGTCGGAGTAGGGGAATGCGTCGGCGAGCTCAAACTGTTGCCCTAGTGGCAGTCCGATCGCACGCCCAAGGGCTAGTTTTGCAATTGCAAAATTATTGCGTGTGATGCTCAGGTTGTACTCCTCCGTGTGCAACTGAACTTCTGTGCGTGTTGCGTCGATTCGCGGGGCCGTACCGGCCTGCACTTGATCGACCGCGCGATCGGAAAGCGCTCTCGCATTCTGCACCTGCGCTTCTTGCGCCCGGATGCGCGAGCTGGCCTCGATAATCTGCAAATAGCCGTTGCCTACCGCGAGCGTGACCACATCCAGGATGTCCTGATAACTGAGCTGCGCAGCCTGTTCGGCTGTGCGCGCCGCGCGAAACCGTTGGATGGATTCGAAGCTGAAGAGCGTTTGCCTGACGCTGGCGTCCACCGAGCCATAGCCGAATGGTCCAACAACGTTGGGAATGCCTTGGACTCTCAAGCCGGTGAACCCGAAAGAGGCCAGGTTCACCTGCTGCACGTTCTCCGAAGCGCCCGCGCTGACCTGCGGCAAGAGATTGCTAAGCGCAAGCAATCGTTGACCGCGCG
>DATLKS010000289.1:0-1930 GCA_035538255.1 Terriglobales bacterium | reverse complement strand
GTGGTCGAGGCCTTCATCGCCTTTTTCAGGCAAGCCCTGATGCATGTCGCGCGCCATCTCGCCCCAAACGCGTTCCTTCGGGAAAGTGCCGGCACGAAACCGGGCGAGAGGCTCCACGTATACCGCTGTTCCCTCTTCGATCCAGTGATGCTCCTCCGCAACTGAAGGAAACGTGAGATGCACCATCTCATGAGTCAGCATCCAGTCGCGCTTGAGCTCGGTAGACGTACTCTGCGTGCCGACTGAGATGCGAATCAATCCTCCATTGTGAACTCCGAAGGTATGGCCGTTGTGCACACCACGCCCATCAAAGCTGCGGACTTGAAGATAGGTGTGAGACAAGGGGAAACGTCCGTAGTAGGCCACGATCGAATTGCCGGCGTCGTGTATCCACGTCATCAGTTCGTCTTGTGTGGACTGCGGCAGATCGGAATCGAGATTTACATCGATGGTGCCCCCGCCAACCTCAAACGACGGATCACGATGCGGCGCAAACGCGAGACTAAACACGAGAAGGATCGAGATTAGACGGCCAAGCATCGCGGAGCTTACCTCGATGGCTTACGGAGTTCGACGCGCCCCGCGAGAATAAGGTTATCAGAGTCTCTGCGGGACGGTTGCGCTCAGCTCCTGCGACGGTCCATGCCGCTTCTCTACATAGCGCGCGATCAGCCAGTCAAGCGACAATGCGCCCGGTCCAAAGATCAATATCAGCAGCGCCGCAAACCAGAATGTGTACGGATCGGCGCCATAGAATTTGCCCGGCTCAGAGAAGATCGACTTGAGTGCCTCGCGATCAGCCGTGAGATACGCGACCGTCATGTCGATCACCAGAGGAATGGCAATCAGGCGTGATGCGAGACCGACAAAGAGCAATATTCCGCCGAAGCATTCAAGCAGCGAGATCAGCCATGCGTTGAATACCGGAAAGGGAATGCCGAGATCGGCAAAGAAACCGATAGGCTTTGAGATGTCCTGCAGTTTGCCCCAGCCTGCCTGCCAGAACTGCCACCCCCAGTAGAGCCGAACCAACAAGAGAAATGGTGATTGCAGCGAATTCAATGCCGTGATCAACCGGCGGTACAGATTGCGAGAAGTTGTCAGGATACTCATCTGCGCTGCTCAGCTCCCAAGCTGCTGGCGTCCGAAGCTCAGAAGCATAGCTGACTAGAAGCTTCTTTCGAGAACCATCGCCACTCGGCCCAATCTCGGAACCAGCCCTGGACAAGTTCCATGATCTGTGGCTGGGGCAAAGTCGATGGATTGAATGCTGCATCGATTGCCTCAGATAAGCTCATCCCGTTTCGGAGCGATACAAGAATTCGAAATGCCTCGGGGGGGACTCGCTTGAAATACACCAGATAATCCACGCGGTGCACGACGACAAACACCGGCTTCGCTTTCGATTTGCGGATGCTTTTCACGCGTGAGCGGCTGCGCAGCTCGGAGAAGGTGTTGCTAGCCTCGTCGGATTCATCCTCATCGGCCTCGCGAATTTCCAGCAGCAATTTATCTACGGGATATTGCAGGTCGAGCAACTGAAGATGAGGCTGCAGACGTAGCTTAGGATCTTCTCCGAGGCGCGCGATGTCTTCTGGCATGAGTGCAGGCTCTTCAGCCGCGTCGAAGCACTCGGTATCTGCCCATTCGAGGCGGACCATGTCCACGGCAAGCTGCTCATGCGGGTGTGTATATTGCGGGTGGGCTCGCAGCCAATTTTCGAGACGCGAGCCGAGATTGCGAAGAGTGAAAGAACATGAAGGGTTTTGCGTCAGATACGCCTGCACAAGCACATCGAACTTCTCATCCCCAACAACAGCGCGCAAGCCCACAAAGTCCTCATTGAGACCGGAGATCAGGCGGAACCAGTACGAGCGGCCGTAAATCTCAAGCCGCTCTGTGGAGCTGAGGCGGTCATTTGGCTTGACGA
>DATLKS010000288.1:0-2131 GCA_035538255.1 Terriglobales bacterium | reverse complement strand
ACTTAGCCGCAGTCACCTGATCTCGGCGGTTGAGCTCAGCTGTCGGGATACCATCTCCTTTTTTCGTTGCTCCTTCTTCATTTCTTCCTGTCTTTTATACTTTTCACAGAGAAATTTCGAACCAGGATCGCTTAGGAACGACGATCGCGAACTCCGTCGACCCCTAGCATCCCCTGTTTTGTGAGGAGTTCTTTCACTCTAGGCCACCGCGCGCATCGCTTTCTGGCTGTTGCGCAGTGGTTCGTATACCTCTCCACTCACCCACAACCGATGCAGTAGTACCGCTAGCTTTCTCGCCACGGCCACGACCGCTCGCTTCTTAGCATTGCCCCCGCCGCGCGCCGCAAGTTTTAGCCCCCATCTCCGCAGATCACTGTCCTCTCCAAAGGGTCCCAGGATGTAGTGCGCTCCCTGCACCAGCATGGTCCTCAGATAACGGTCTCCTTCTTTGTCATTTAGGGCCGATGGCCCGCGAAAGCTTATGAAAATCACTTCGAGGTAAGATCGCGAGGGCCCGGAGCGGCGAGATCGAATCAGCAATGGATATGTTGAGGCCGTTTCTTTGTCTGGTCCGGAGCGTGCGTGATTGAGCGAATAATTGGGCGTCGTCTTCCCCTGGGGAACGACGATAGCCCGCGACCCTGATTAAGGCATCTGTAGCACGCTCTCCGTTCCCGCCAGGAGGAAGCGATGTCGTACAAGATAGCGGGAATTGATGTTCATAAGAAGATGCTGGCTGTAGTTGTGTCGAACGTGGAAATTGACGGTGAATGCCAGTTTGAGCGACGAAGGTTCGGAAGCAATCCTGAACAGCTGCGATCGCTGGCCGCTTGGCTGCTGGAGCAGGAAGTCGAAGAAGCGGTTATGGAATCGACGGCGCAATACTGGAAACCTGTGTGGGAAGCATTGGAACAGTACTGGAAACCGTTCCGCCAGAAGCGCGAAGGTGCAGGCCGGAGGTCCGGATCGTTGCACTTGGCCCAGGCGCAATCGAACCGTGGACGGCGAGGACGCAAGAGGGATTTCCCCGATGCCGAACGCTTGGTGAAGCGACTGGTGGCTAGGGAATTAACGCTGAGCTTTGTGCCCGATCCCGAGCAACGTCTCTGGCGGACGGTAACGCGGAGAAAGTACCAGTTGACACGCGATCACGTGCGGTTGCACAACCAACTGGAGTCACTGCTGGAAGAGGCCCATATCAAGTTGTCCAGCCTGGTCTCAGATTTGCTCGGTGCCAGCGCCCGGCGCATGTTGAAGGCACTGGCTGAGGGAGAAACTAACCCGGCAGCCCTGGCCGCTTTGGCCGACCAGAAGTTGCGCGCCACGCCAGAACAATTGTGTGACGCCCTCGGTGCGTGCACCGACCTCAAGCCCGTGTACCGACGGCTTCTCAAGATGGTATTGGAGCAGTTGCAATTCCTTGAGCAGCAAATGGGTCAACTGGACCAGGAGATGGCCGGTCTGCTCAGTGAGCACCATGACGCCGTCAAGCGGCTAGCGGAGGTGCCGGGACTGGGAGCGGATTCAGCGCAACAGATCATTGCTGAAGTCGGTCCCAGCGCAGCGACCTTTCCTTCGGGGAAGCAGCTCTCCTCGTGGGTGGGTGCCTGCCCGGGCGACGACGAGAGCGCGGGCGTGAACTATAGCCACCGATCACCGCAGGGCAACCGCCACATGCGGCGCTTACTCAATCAGGCTGCCAACGCCGCCGCGAAGGCCAAAGGAAGCATCTTCGAGATTGTCTATCGCCGCATGGTCCCGCGCCTCGGACATAATCAAGCCATCGGGGCGATCGCCCATCGACAGTGTCGACTGATTTGGTTGATCCTGCACCAGGGAATCCGTTACGAGGAACACGGCCCTGACGTCAACAAACAATCAAAGCAAGCACGTACTGCGAGAATGATCCGACAACTCCGAAGGCTCGGCTATCGGATCGAACCACCTAACGATCAACCTAGCCAAGCACTGACGCAGTGATTTTCGACCCTGCTGATGCGCATCTGTGGTTCGCTCTCGCCCGAGTCCCTACGCCCAGGCTGCAACCCGACAAAACATCCCGCGTCGCGACTCTTGCGGAAGCGATGTGGATCCTCGATGGTCAGCACATAGGCCGTGGCGATGAGGTCTC
>DATLKS010000287.1:0-3733 GCA_035538255.1 Terriglobales bacterium | reverse complement strand
GGTTCCTGATTGGGCACGGGAATAGCAGACGAAGCTGAGCTCATGGTTCTCCTCGTTCGAGTGACGACACGCAAGGCCGTCAAAACAACGTTGAAAATTGTTTTGGCTGTGCGGGACAGTTATACCGCAATTTGGGTTGCCGGCGATGCCAAAAAGTTTGAAAAACGGGCGACCGCTCTCGAAAAGGCCGCTACGTTGTGGATGCCGCCAATCTCTTTTTTGAGAATCAGCGTCAATCCCAAGGCCCGCGCTCAGATTCTTTAGCGCGCGACCCATCAGAGAGGAAGTCCGAAAGCCATCGCATCTGAATAATGATTACGAGAATGATCACTAGATCGAGATAGACCTGCAGCGCTCCGATTGCTGCGGCTTTCTCCCACTTGGGATCATCATCGAAGCTGGCAGGCAGGTCGCGCAGAAAGTCGCGATGGTAAGCGGCCAGCGCGAGCACCAGCCACGAACCAGCACAGAGCGCACACGCAGTGAGGATTGGCTGGTTAAAGATGAGCTCTGAGCAGACGGCAAACACCATTGCCAGAGCACAGCCCATTAGCAGAGCGGATGTGGAAGTGAGATCTTTGCGGAACTTCGCTGCGTAAAGGCAAAGCAGCGCGAAGACGAAGCCAGCGCCAAGGTACGCCGGCGCAAGCGATGAGTTGTAGGCAAATCGATATGCGAGACCAAATACTGAGCCCTGAATAGCGGCGTATGCAATCAATGTTGCTGCGGCGACAGCAATAGTCATCTTGCCGACTGTGCGTGAGATCACGAAAGCCAGCGCCAGCATTCCTCCGATAAACATGCAAAGGGTTCGGCTGGTGACCTGGAGAAGAATGGCATCGTCCCAGCGGTCCGAATAGCTGGCGAAAAATGCCGAGATGAGCAGCGCGCCCGCGATCCAGCCAAAGACATGAACGATGAACCTGTTCACGTCGCGCTCCACCTGCCCTATATCTTCAGGCGTAGCTTCAGTAAGCGGTGGACGCGGATCGAGTGGTGGACCGCTGTAAACCGTCTCGTGATCTGTCGCGATGTCTCGCATTCCGCCCGAGCGTAGCCCAGCTTGGCAGGGTGGACAAGATTACCAGTGCGCAACGTGCATACGGACGCCGGGTACGGGGTCGGCTAGCAATAACTGCTGCGTACATCCAAGCCAGCCACTCAATATTTTTGTCATCCCGCGCCCCGCCGGGATGAAGTCCACGAACAAAGAATCTTGTTTTTCGGCGCGCGGGATCTGCTTTTCATTCACTCTCGTCTTGCCGCCGAAAGCCGATCCACCACTCCGCGAATACAAGATTTTCAGATTGGAACATTCTCGCTGCGGAGTGCGGGATGACAGTTCATTTGGAGAACCTGCAAGAGTAACGAGAGCCGGAGAGCCATAATCGAGAATTCCACCGAAACAATGCCGCCGAGGGCGGCCCTATGCACGCTTACATGGCCTTGCTACTACCTTCCCGTTGTCATCCCGTTCCAGGAACGCCCACGGGGTTTCGTGATCATGAGTAAAGATTGTCAGCCACTTCTCCCGAATCGCTTCTTCATAAAAGCGCTTGCGATTCTCGATAGTTTCCAAGGGGTAAAGGTCGTAAGCCATCACCCAGGTGAGGTCGAGATGTTTGCTGGTTGGAATGAGATCGGAGATGTAGCAAGCTTTCTGACCTTCGCTTTCGAGCATGATGGCCTGCATATTGCGCGTATGGCCTGGATAGATGACTACGGAAATGCCCGGCATCACGTCGCCGTCGCCATCGAGCAGGCGCATCTGACCGTTTCTGATGAGCGGATCGTAGTTATCACTGATGTAACTCACGCGATCGCGTTCCAGTTGCTTCGAGCCATGCTCCCACTCACCGCGCTGGATGTAGTAGGTTGCGTTGGGAAACGTAGGCTCAACCTCGCCGCGTCCGTTGCGGAACGTGTTCCATCCACAGTGATCAAAATGGAGATGTGAGTTGATCACGACCTCAATCTCCTGGCGGCGCACGCCGACCGCCTCCAGCTCGCCCAAGAGCTGAGCCTTCACGTCGAAGATCTTCGCTAGTTTTTCTGGAAGCTTGTTGCCAATGCCCGTCTCGATCAGCACCCAGCGCCCGAAGGCGCGCGCCAGTACCGAATTGGTACCGCATGCCATGCGGTTCAGCTCATCGGCTTTGACCTTCTTTTCCCACAGCGTCTTGGGAACCACGCCGAACATGGCTCCGCCATCCGCCAAGTAAGTTCCGTCGGAGAGGATAGTCAGCTCGAAATCGCCCAGCTTGTGCGTCGGACGACCGGCTGCGCTCAATGCCCACCGCTTTCGGACGTGGACGGCAGCGGGAACGCCGGATTCGATGCAGCAATCTTTTCTTCAGACCACCCGAGGAGCGCCGAGTCGAACTCTGCGCGAATGCGCTCGTATAAGTTCGTCCGCGCCGCCACTCCGGCTATCGCGTGAGTCTTTCGCGGAAAAAGCAGCAGCTCAAATTGCTTTCCCGAATTGATAAACGCCTGCGCCAGTTGTATGGTGTTTTGTACGTGCACGTTGTCGTCGCTGGTGCCATGGACGATCAGGAGATGTCCCGAGAGATTAGCAGCAGCTTGCTGCACTGAACCGGACTTATAGCCATCGGCATTGTCCTTAGGCAGACCCATATAGCGTTCGGTATAGATGGAATCGTAAGCATGCCAATCTGTCACCGGCGCGACTGCAACGCCGGCTTTGAAGCGCCTGGCGTGAGTCATCGCGTATGTGGTCATGAATCCGCCGTAGCTCCAGCCCCACCAGCCCAGACGATTGCCGTCGAGTTGGGGGAAGCGGTTTAGCGCCTGATCCAGCGCAGTGAGCTGATCATTGAGCTCAACTTTCCCGAATTGGTGGCGGAGCACGGTGGCAAATTTCTTGCCACGGAAGCCCATGCCGCGATTATCGACACGCAGCACCGCGATACCGTCGTGCGCGAGAATCTCATCGAAGAAGAAGTTAGCTGCACCCCAGTGATCTTGTACTTGCTGCGCTTCTGGACCGCCGTATGGATTCATGAGCAGCGGCACCTTTTGCTGCGCCGATGCTCCGGCAGGCAGGAAAAGCTCGCCATGCAGAACCGTACCATCGTCGGCCGTGAAATCCACGAACTGTGGCTTGATTAGATCAAACGATGTCAGCGGACGCGACGACCAGAACACGTTGCAGCTTCCCGAAACAGAACAGACAGAAATCCGCGGCGGAGTCATCAGTGCAGAGTAGGTATCGACGAAGTATTTGCCGTTATCGGCAAAGCTGGCTTTATGGTTGCCGTCTTCGCGCGAGAGCCTCTGTTTGCCACTTCCGTCGAGCTTGATGGAGAAGATGTTGCGCTGGCGATGCATCTCTTCGGCGCGGATCTGGACTTCGAACGACCGTCCGCCCGGGCCGATCACCGAAGTATGCAGCGACTGGTAGAGGTTCTGGCGGGGGATGGCGATGAAGTCTTTGATGCGGCCGGGGATGGGGTGCCATTCGTTGTGGATGACGCCGAGCGCCGCGTAACAGTTTTTTACCGAGTCGGTAATGATGCGCAGCGCGAGCAGATCGTAGACCTGATCGAGAGTGATCTTCTGGCGCTTCATCTTCTGGTAGACGGAGAAAGGGCGCTTGATGCGGGCTTCGACGCGCGCGGGGATATTTTCGCGGCGCAGGTTGATCTCGACGTCTTCCTGCATCTTCTTGAGAAATTCTTCGTTCTGCTGGAGCTGCGATTCGATCTCGCGG
>DATLKS010000286.1:0-4049 GCA_035538255.1 Terriglobales bacterium | reverse complement strand
TTTCAATAGCTTGGTAAGGAATGCCAACACGACAGCTGTCCCACGGCTCTATCCCATATTGGTTCCCTCGCGTGTCGGAAGCGGTTCCTTGCGCGAGGTGTTGGAATTTGGACACCAACTCGCAGCCGGTGGCGCAACGCTGATACAACTGCGCGAGAAGCGTGCCTGTTCGCGAGAAATTCTTCAGTTGGCGCGCGAGCTGCGGCGCATCCTTCCACTTGAGGTGCGGCTCATTGTGAACGATCGTGCCGACTTAGCTGTGGCTGCAGGTCTAGAAGGCGCCCATGTCGGACAAGATGATCTTCCGCCGGAGGCTGCGCGCCGGATCATCGGCTCAGGGCGTCTTCTCGGTGTTTCCACACACAATTCCGAGCAGGTCCGAGTGGCAAACGAAAGTTCGGCCGATTACCTCGCAATCGGACCAGTCTTTTCAACCCTCTCCAAGGAACACCCAGACCCGCTGATTGGGTTAGAAGGAGTGAAACAGGCTCGCGCTCTGACAGACAAACCGCTGGTTGCCATCGGCGGTATCACCCTCGCGAAGTGCCAGTCGGTGATCGCTGCTGGGGCTGACTCTGTCGCGATAATTACCGATCTCCTGCGCGATCCGCACAAAAGAACTGCGGATTTCTTGTTGAAAATGAGGTAAAACTATCAAGCAGTGACCACCCAGACGCAGGTTCGCGTACCCGTCCGCGAATCCGACGAGTTCGTCAAAGGAATCAACCTCACCAGCGCTACGACTATCGTGATTGGCTCGATGATCGGGTCCGGAATCTTCATTGTCTCGGCCGATATTGCGCGGCTGGTGGCGTCGCCCGCGCTGCTGATTCTCGCCTGGGTCGTGACCGGATTCATGACGATTGTTGGCGCGCTTACATATGGCGAACTCGCGGCGATGATGCCCAAAGCCGGCGGACAGTACATCTTTCTGCGCGAATCGCTCGGACCGCTGTGGGGATTCCTATATGGATGGTCGACGTTTACGGTGATTCAAACCGGAACCATCGCAGCCGTAGGCGTTGCATTCGGAAAATTCCTTGGTGTGCTTTTCCCCGTGATCTCCGCCGACAAATGGCTCTGGCACATCGGGCATGTTCCAAAATGGGTCGTCGGACCGCTTGTGCTCGGAAATATGGACGTAGGACTCAATCGCCAGAACCTGGTTGCGATCGCGGCGATTCTTCTTCTTACCGGAGTCAACGTTTTGGGAGTGCGTAGCGGCGCTCTGGTGCAGAACATCTTCACTTTTTCGAAGACGGCAGCCCTACTCGGCCTCATACTGATCGGCGCGGCGCTGGGAAGCAATACTGAAGCTATTCGCCAGAACTTTGGACACTTCTGGCAGAACGCCTCGTTCAGCACGATGCATCCTGTTCAGGTGGGAATCGGCGGACCAGTGACATGGGTTGGCCTGTTTACCGTCCTCGCGATTGCTCAAGTAGGCTCGCTCTTCTCGGCTGACGCTTGGGCTAACGTCACTTTTACCGCGGCGGAAGTCGAGAACCCGCGCCGCAATCTTCCCATCTCTCTTGCGCTGGGGACGAGCGTCGTAATCCTACTCTACATTGCTGCCAATTTTGTTTATCTCATGGCGCTGCCGCTCCATGGCGATCCGCACGGAAGCACGATTCTCGCCCGGGGCATTCAATATGCGGCTGACGACCGCGTGGGTACAGCCGTGATGCAACAGGCCTTTGGCGCATCCGGAGCTGCGCTGATGGCCATTGCCATCCTGATCTCGACGTTCGGCTGCAACAACGGATTGATTCTGACCGGAGCGCGAGTCTACTACGCAATGGCCAGAGATGGACTTTTCTTCCGCTCCACCGGCAAGCTCCATCCCAAGTACAAGACGCCAGCCGTCTCGCTCCTGGTCCAGACGCTCTGGACATGCATTTTGTGCCTGTCCGGAACTTATGGCCAACTGCTCGACCTGACCATGTTTGCCCAGATTGCCTTTTACATCCTCACGATCGGCGGACTCTTCGTGCTCCGGCGTACGCAGCCCGACGCACCTCGCCCTTATCGCGCAATCGGCTACCCTGTCTTGCCCGCAATCTATATAGTGATGGCAATATTTATCGAGGTCGTGTTGTTGCTCTACAAGCCGCAGTACACTTGGCCCGGAATGATCATCGTGCTGCTCGGAATCCCGGTCTACCTGTTCTGGTCGCGGCAAGGCGGAGTGGGCGCCGAAGCTTCTGAACTACAGAATCAAGCAGGCTGAAATCACGTGCTCAGGAGAACAATGAATGCCTGATTTAATGGCAAAAAAGCCTCTGAACATCATCATGTCGGAGGCGCATGAGGGTGGCGAGCATACTCTGAGGCGGGCGCTGGGACCGACGAACCTCATCACGCTCGGAATCGGGGCAATCATCGGTACCGGAATTTTCGTGATTACTGGCACGGCTACCGCTGAGCATGCCGGGCCGTCTATCGTACTCTCCTTTATCTTTGCAGCAATTGGTTGTGTGTTTGCGGGCTTGTGCTACGCCGAATTTGCTTCCATGATTCCCGTCGCCGGCTCAGCATACACTTATGGTTATGCCACCTTGGGAGAGATATTCGCTTGGATAATTGGCTGGGACCTGGTGCTGGAGTATGCCTTCGGCGCTGCCACAGTCGCCTCCGGGTGGAGCGGTTACTTCATCAGCCTCCTCGGCGACTTCGGTTTCAAGCTGCCTGCTTCCATCGCAGGCACCCATTGGGACGAATTCATCTATTACAAGAATCACTGGGAACCGGTAAAGCTGATCGTGCCCAAGTTGAAGACCCTCGGCATTGATCCGACCACCCTACCGCATACCCATGGCGCGTTTAATTTGTTGGGCTTTCTGGCGATTCTCGGGGCAACCGTGATTCTGGTGATAGGAATCAAGGAGTCTGCCAATTTCAACTCAGGGATCGTGGTCATCAAAGTTTGCGTGCTGGTGATCTTCATTACCATCGGCGTGAATTTCCTTCTCAAGCACCCAAACCTGATCCAGGAGAATTGGCATCCCTTCATTCCGACAAATGCGGGTAGTTATGGAGAATACGGAGTCTCCGGAATTTTACGCGCAGCGGGCATTATCTTTTTTGCCTATATCGGGTTTGATGCAGTGTCCACCGCTGCTCAAGAAGCCAAAAATCCCGCGAAAGACATGCCGATCGGCATTCTTGGTTCTCTCGTGATCTGCACGATTCTTTATATTGTGGTTGCCGGCGTTCTGACCGGTCTCGTGAATTACCACGACCTCGACGTGCGTGATCCGCTTGCCGTTGGAATTGACCGCACCGGAGTTCACTGGGGCAGTCTGCTGGTGAAGCTGGGAGCGCTGATGGGATTGAGCAGCACCATCGTAGTGATGCTTCTTGGACAATCAAGAGTGTTTTTCTCGATGTCACGCGACGGTCTGCTGCCGAAGATGTTCAGCGCCGTCCATTCGCGTTTCCGAACGCCGTGGATATCTTCGCTCACTGTCGGTACGTTTGTTGCCGTTCTGGCGGCTGCTTTGCCCATCAATGTTCTTGATGAAATGGTCAGTATCGGGACGCTCCTTGCGTTCGTCATCGTCTGCGCGGGTGTGTGGGTCATCCGGCGCCGAAATCCACATCTGGAACGCCCTTTTAAGACGCCGTGGGTGCCATTCGTGCCCATAATGGGTATTATCATTTCATTTGCGATGATGGCGAGCCTCACGGGTCTAACCTGGATACGTCTCGCCGTCTGGCTGGTCATCGGCATGGTGATTTACTTTGGCTATGGTCGCCATCACAGCAAAGTGCAGCAAGGACATCCCGAGGCAATCCTCCAATCCGCAGGGGACACGTATACAAGATAGTTTCAATCGATCAGCGCGAGCATGATCTTGCCGGCCTCTCTGTGCTCCGTGACCTCCCTGACCTTCGTGTTCGCTCTTGGTGGGATCCCCAGCTAGAATGCCTCGTCGATGCCATTCTCCACGGCCGCAAGTCCGTTCAGAAGTTTTCGCAAGGTCCTCTGGATCGGCGTCGCTCTTGTGCTTCTTTCCGCAATTGGAACGGTTGGCTACCACGTTATT
>DATLKS010000285.1:0-4570 GCA_035538255.1 Terriglobales bacterium | reverse complement strand
TTCGACAATCCGCGGCGCTCTCATGCACTAACGATGCTGGCCCAGATTCGCTCGCAGGGGTTGCTCACGGAGGATGAATTTTCCAGTCTCAGCCCAGAAACGCGCGGTGCCATTCAAATGCTGCTCGGTGCAGGATGAAGCTCCATATGGCTGCACGGTCTCGCTTTTCCACCTCCACCGTCATCAATTCCGAATACATCGTCCCGTGGCTGTCCGCAGAAGGACCCCTGGCCTACAGCCCCACCAAGCCACCGGCGAGGGACTACTTCTTCCAGTACACCTGGATCCTCCCGGGAATCTTCAATCCGCAGGTCAATCTGCGCGAGCATCGCTACTTCGGCAGTCCCCTCAAGGACAGCGCACGCTTCCTTTTCGACTTCTGGGCAAATGCCCGTAGAGGAGATGGACCGGCGCTGCAAAGATACTGCCAGTTCGGATTCTTTTCAGACAACGAGTTGAGGACGCCGATGGCGGCCTATCATCATGTCCGCGACTATCGCGACACACCCGGTTCCCTGCTCATTCAACATGGTAGTTATCAGTGGGTCTCCCTGGAGGATCAGCCGAGCATCCCGGCTGGAGAGGTCTCGCTTTATCGGGGCATCGGACAGGCCACTCGTTTCCGTTGCTTGCGATTCCGGCCCGGAGAACTCTCGCCCGCGAACGGGGAAATATGGCGAAAGTACCTGCGCGTCCAGGCAGACATGCTGTCGGACTCCATTCTGTCTTTCAACACGATTCATGACCGCCTCAAGCGCTGCGAGACCGCAGGCCTGCGCGACGGGACTTGGGCGGGCGACGAGCTGGCCACGCAGGCCGGATTAGACATTCAATCGCCAGGCTTCGCCAGGGATCTTTGGCACGCCGCCCAGCAGTCGTATTCGCTCGAACGGGTGATGGGAGTAATGAAGTTCGGTCCCCACCATGTCGTCGTCAAGACCCCTCTGAGCAACATCCGGATCACGACGTTCTTCGCGGGTGAGTCGGAAGCAAAGATAGTGGATCCGAGCCGGATCTCGGAAGTGCAAGCCGTCGGCTGTGAGGTGGATTTCGCCCCTCCAATGGAATAATCACCCTATGACTCCCTATACCTCATGTTGACGAAACCGAGCACCGAGCTGACGCTGTTCGACACACTTTCGCGACTCACTTTCACCAGAGCGGCGAAGCTGCTCGGCCCCAAGGGTACCCACCTCATCGCCACGGGCGGCAAATTCGACATTGACCTCACCACTCAGGTCAAATTCGATCGGGACATGTTTCGGCTGACTGTGGATGGCGCGGCGGTCACGCTGACTTTGAGTCCGGGCGCCCGCCATCGTCTCGAATGGCGTTGCGACACGTGCGAGGTGCCATGTGAGCACGCCGGGGCGGCCTTCTCTTTGATTCTGGAAGAGAAGCTCGCGCTGGGACTGGCCGGAGCGCCACCCGCGCGGGCGCCAGCTGAAAGAGTGAGCGAGGAGGCGCTGGTCGCGCAAGCGCTCGCGGAGCGGGCAGAACGCGCCCGGACCGAGAAAATGCGGCTTACGTCTCTCGACAGCCGGGAGATCTGGACCGACTACACATTGACCAATGCGGCCTCTGGCAAGTCGTACCGGGTCGCTCTGCGAGGGTGGCAGCCGGGACAGTCGTACTGCTCGTGCCCGGATTTCCGTAAAAACACGCTCGGCACCTGCAAGCATATCCTTCATGCGCTCGAAAAAGTCCGAAGACGATTCTCGGACTCGCAGCGCAATCGACCGTATCGCCGCCGGGATATCAGTGTGCATCTGTCATATGGGGGGGAGCTGGAATTGCGTATCTTGTTGCCGCCCCACCTCGATGACGTGACCAGCGGCATTGTGCGCCCGATCCGCGATAGGCCGATCACCGATCTCCCGGATCTGCTAAAACGCATCCGTCAACTCGAAGCACACGACGTCGCCGTGACGGTCTATCCCGATGCGGAGGAGTACATCCAGACCCGTCTGCTGCTGCAGCGCATCGCGGCAAAGGTCGCCGAGATCCGGCGCAATCCGAAATCTCATCCACTGCGCACGACACTGCTGAAGGTGGAGATCCTTCCCTATCAGCTGGACGGCATCGCTTTCGCAGCAGGCGCTGGGCGCGCGATCCTGGCTGATGACATGGGACTCGGAAAGACCCTTCAGGGTATCGGGATGGCGGAGCTGCTGGCGCGCGAAGCGGACATCCGCAAAGTCCTGGTCGTTTGCCCCGCGTCCGTGAAAGCCCAATGGCGCAGCGAGGTTCTCCGCTTCTCAGGGCGCGATTGCCAGATCGTGTTAGGGAGCGCTGCGGGGCGGAGCGGTCAGTACGAGAACGAATGCTTTTTCACCGTCTGCAACTACGAGCAGGTTTTGCGTGACATTATCGCGATCGAACGCGTGAGGTGGGATCTGATTATTCTGGATGAGGGCCAGCGCATCAAGAACTGGGAAGCGAAGACGGCTCAGACCATCAAGAGCCTGCGTTCGCCGTTCGCGCTCGTGCTCTCCGGCACGCCGCTGGAGAATCGGCTCGACGATCTTTTCTCCGTCGTCGAGTTCATCGACGACCGGCGTCTCGGGCCCGCATTTCGATTCTTCAACCGTCACCGCGTCACCGACGAGAGCGGCAAGATCCTGGGTTACAAGGATCTCAATCTGCCGCGCGAAAGACTCAAGCCGGTACTGCTGCGCCGGACGCGCAGCGCGGTGATGAAGGATTTGCCCCCGCGCACGACGGAAATTGTGCGGATTGCGCCCACGGATGAGCAGGCGGGCATCGAACTCGCGCAGATGCAGATCGTGAGCGCCATCGTGAGTAAATCGTATATCTCGGAGATGGACCTGTTGCGTCTGCAGAAAGCATTGCTGCTCGCACGGATGAATGCGGACAGCACATTTCTCGTGGACAAGCACGCTCCGGGCTTCTCGAGCAAGCTGGAGCGGCTGCAGGAGCTGTTGGAAGAGCTGGCCGCGGAGGACGATCGCAAGATCGTGCTGTTCTCCGAATGGACAACGATGCTCACTTTGATCGAGGGGCAGATCAAGCGACTCAAGCTCGATTACGTAAGGTTGGACGGATCCGTCCCGCAGAAGAAGCGGCAGCAGCTGGTGCAACAGTTTCAGCGCGATCCGACCTGTCGCGTGTTCCTCACCACCAACGCGGGCTCGACGGGGCTCAACCTCCAGGCGGCGAATACCGTCATCAATGTCGATCTGCCGTGGAATCCGGCCGTTCTCGAGCAGCGCATCGCACGGGCGCACCGGATGGGGCAGAAGAACCCGGTGCAGGTCTATTTGCTCGTGACGGAAGGGACGATTGAGGAGAAGCTGCTGGCGACGCTCTCGGCCAAACATGACCTGGCTCTCGCCGCGCTGGATATGGAATCTAATGTGCGGGAGGTCGCACTCGCATCCGGCATCGAAGAGCTGAAGCAGCGCCTCGAGGTGCTGCTCGGCGCGAGGGCACACGCCGCGGTAGACGAGACGGAAAAGCAGCGCCAGCAGCAAGAGGCAGAGCGGCTCGCTCGCCGCTCGCGTGTGGCAGAGGCTGGAGGCCAACTCGTCGCTGCCGCATTCGCATTCCTCGGCGAAATGATCCCGCAGCGTCAGCCAACGAACGGTGCAGAGCAAAAGGCAAGCGAGTTCAAAGCTCGTCTCGCCGAGTGTCTGGAGCGCGACGAGCAGGGCCGCACGCGACTCACTGTCACACTGCCAAACGAAGCCGCGCTCGAGAGCCTTGCTAGGTCACTTGCCGCCCTGTTCACCGTTACCGAGACGTGATCTTCGTACTATCGCCAAACCCGTGACGATGGAAGCTTCGCTCGGATAGGCGATGTCGGCCAACGTCAAAGGAGCGCAATTACATCCTCAGTGTTTAGCCACAAGATGTTTGCACAAATCTCCCCTCCCGTAGCCGTTAAATCCTAAGGTCCAGAACCGGCGAAGGCCGGCACGATGCCAGGCCACGACCGTTTCGGGCTTGACGATGACCAGGGTCGAACGCCAGTCGCTCCAGAGGCGGGACAGCCAGCCCCATAACAGGCAGTCCGCCGGGGTCAATTTCGGGCGTTTTCTCGCGGAGCGTTGCAGCACAGCGACCTGGTGGCGCAGATCCAGGTTCTCTAGCTCAAGCGCCACCCGAGAATGGAACATTGAAGACAGAGGGCCAAGGAGTGTCGCAAGAAAAATGAGCATCGGAGGAGAATTAGAATAGAAAGTACAATTCCTATCCGCTGAGACACTTTGAGGTTTTCGAGAGGCACAATCGGCGGCAGCAGGAAGAACACGAGCTGAACCCCTGGTTTGGGACTGCCATTCGAGGACTTACATTCACCCCAGAATGAAGTGATTCAGCAGAAATGTGACGGTTGAAGCACCACTGTTAAGAGATTGAAAACATTCAGCACGACAACCTAATCCCTCTGGCAGCAGTAATCTGAGTGTGGCGACCATCTGCTGCACGAGAGGCACTGGGTCTCAGTCCACTGGTGCAGGCACGCCGGGTAGACGCCTCCCGTATCGAACGTGTTCCACTCGTGTCCGCAGGTGCAGAACCACTTGTCTTCCTTTCGGGGCGACCAGCC
>DATLKS010000284.1:0-1655 GCA_035538255.1 Terriglobales bacterium | reverse complement strand
GTGGATCATATCCATAAGAGCCACAATGTATGGCACAGGGCGTGTAGTATGCTTGTATCGATCGCCCGGCTGCGCGTGCCGCTGCTACCAGGCGGTGGGCATGGTGGAGCGCTATCAACGGATCCTCCTCGGCGTGAATCAGGAGAATCGCTGGCGGTAGTGTCCCGGGCGCGTGCAACATCTGCTTGGCGGTATGGTCACCGATCGCCTGATCAGGGCGCGCCACCAGCGGATGGCGATAGCGTGCGTGAAACAGGAGCTGTCCCCCCAGGAACGTCAGGCGCGTCAGTGAAGGAATAAGGGTCCGCAGGACCCGCACTGGGCCGCGCCATCCGGCTGTCTGCTGATCGAGGATCTGGGCGATGAGCATGAGTGTCATCTCGTCCAGACGCGCATAGGGGCTATCGGCGATGAGCCCCGCAACAGCAGGGTGCGGCGGCAGCAAAAGTGCGATGGCAGCCCCCATCGAAAACCCGTGGATATAGACCTGGCCGCGCGCGGTTTCCGCTTGACTCGTCGCGACGTCCACGGCGGCAACCAGGTCGTTGACCTCCGCGTTGCCGCACGTGGTCGGAATCAGCGCGCTCTTCCCATGACCACGGTAATCGAACAACAAAATGTTTGCGCCATGCGCATATTCGAGCGCAGCGACCGAGCGGAAGTGCATACAGGGTAAATGAAACCCATGGCTGATGATGATCGTCGGAGCGCTGCGCGTCTGCGCCCAAAACTCTCCGCGTAAGAGTGCGCCATCTGCCGTTTGGAACGTCACAGCGCGCCGCAAGGCAGTGGGAGGTTCAACCACCGCTTCGGGAAAGGTCCAGCCGCCCCATTGCGGCGTCGCTTGATCGACGGTGACGCCGGGACGCGTAAACTCCTTAATGAAGCGGTGGCCAAAGACCAGCATGACGCTTCCAATGGCTAGACCGACAACAGCCGTAGATGCGACGATGCTCGCGAACCATACCATACGCGACCTCCTCAGAACATTGACCTCAACAGAGGATTCTTCCGGATTCCTACTTGTTTAGAGCGAGAAACCGCCGCGTTTGTTGCACATTCTTTCTGTTGCTGCTCCTGTGTCTCTCCTCGGTCTCTGCGCCGGGTCATTCAGCTGGCACAGAATCCATGCCCCTCGAACGCTCGCTCACGGTCGGTACACGCGCTTCGTCCCGATGCGTTCCCAATGGGATCAACCCGCCCTTGCGATACCGCCTGGTCGATGGCGATACTGAACTGTCTCTTGACCTCTCCCTCATCGAGACCAGCTAGCATGTCCCCGGCCACCACAGGTACGGCCGAGGCCTGTATGGTCATCGGCCATATCCTTGCACACCTAGCACTATCGTGATCTAATCTGCATTCCCGTTCCCGTCAATATCAGATGGCGCATCAATCCGTTGGAGCGTGGAGGTGATTCTTCGCACGTGCTGTTCGGTGAGCGCTTGTCCGTGCGCATAGTAGACAGCTTTCGCGTAGGCGCCCCCGTGTTCAACGATGCGCACTTCGAGTTGTTCTGCTCCAATTAATATAGTAAAACGTATGCAAGCATAGCTCTGCTACACCTTTTGTTGTTCCTGTTTCATCCGTAGGAGCCTCAAGGCCGAAGCCTTTTTGGTCTTACCCCGCGTCCGCAGGCAAGTTTACGTCCTCGT
>DATLKS010000283.1:0-4786 GCA_035538255.1 Terriglobales bacterium | reverse complement strand
CACGGCGCAGATGCTCGCCCTCATCCCGTTTTGGTGCTGGTCCTGCGCCGGCTTTCATTCCCCGTATGGCACCCAGATATTCTTGATCTGTACAGCATGCTGCAGGAACCACCGTCCTTCAGCCTGCCGGTTGTCGAACCAGTCGATCACGCGCCCTTCATTGGTAAACACCTGCTTGAGATTCCCGATGGAAAGCAACTTCACTTGCGCTGCGGCGGCTTCGTCGAGAAAGCACCAGATGGCGTCAACGTCATCGTGCTCGGCGAGAGTCTTGGTGAGTTCCGAAGGTCGTCCCGTGACGATGTTCACAACTCCTCCCGGAAGATCGCTGGTGTCGAACAACTGATAGAGATCGCCGGCAATGAGCGGGTAACTCTCTGATGGAATCGCCACCACGGTATTCCCGATCGCAATCGCCGGAAGAACGACGGATAGAAACCCGAGTAGTGGAGCCTCACTCGGAGCCACTATGCCTATGGTTCCGACCGGCTCGTTCATGGCAATCGACACATTCCGGATTGGCGGATTGTGCACCGCGCCATCGAACTTGTCGGCCCATGCGGCATAGGAAAACACACGTTCAATACTCCGAGATACTTCCGCGGCAGCCTGCTTCTCGCCAACCACCCGGACCAAGCGCCCGCTGATTTCTTCTGCGCGCTGCGAGAGATTTTCTGCAAGGTAGTACAGCACCTGCGCCCGATTGTGCGCGGTAGCCTTGCCCCAAGAATCGGCCTTACGCGCAGCTTCTACAGCGTTGCGAATGTCTTTCCGATTCCCGAGTGAGGCCTCACCCAGCAGAGCGCCGTCTGCTCCATATACCGGAAAACTGTATCCCGAATCGGGACGCGCCTGCTTGCCGCCGATATAAAGCTTTACCGTGCGATCGATCCCCGGAATTCCCGCTTGTGCGGATTCTGCATCGGCTGCTTGATTTTCCGACGGCACTGATTTTGGGAGTGAGGGAGCTTTCTTGAACCAGCTCGGCTCGAAGTATTCGAGCAGTCCTTCCCTGCCCCCTTCACGTCCATAGCCGCTTTCGCGATAACCTCCGAATCCGCAGGCTGCGTCGAAGAGGTTTGTGCTGTTCACCCACACGACTCCGGCTTTGATCTGCGAAGCCACATGCAGTGCTACGTTGATGTTCTCGCTCCAGACGCTCGCGGCTAATCCATAAGGGGTGTTATTCGCGAGCTCCACCGCTTCGCGGAGAGTGCGGAAGGTCATTCCCGCCAGCACCGGCCCGAAGATCTCTTCCTGGGCAACCGTGGAACTTGGATGAACATTGGTGAGCAGCGTCGGCGGATAGTACAAGCCTTTGACCGGAAGCTGCGTGCCCGGCTGACTGCAGGTCGCTCCTTCAGCGATACCTTTATCTACCAGTCGGCGAATGCGCTCGAGCTGTACGGGAGCAACGATAGCTCCGATATCGATTGCTTTATCGAGCGGAGCGCCTACGCGCAAATTCTCCATGCGTGCGCGGATTTTGTTGATCAGGGCGTCGGCGACGCTCTCCTGCATCAGGAGACGAGAGCCGGCACAGCAGACCTGTCCTTGATTGAACCAGATGCCATCAACCAGCCCTTCGACCGCGCTGTCGAGATCGGCGTCATCGAAGATGATGAACGGCGATTTGCCGCCAAGCTCAAGCGAGAGCTTCTTGTGACTTGCCGCTGTGGCCTTGCGGATCGCTCGTCCTACTTCGGTTGAGCCGGTGAAGGCGATCTTGTCCACATCGGGATGCTTGACCAGAGCTTCGCCGGTTCGTCCGTCACCTGTCACGACATTTACAACACCAGCGGGCAGTCCGATTTCATGACAGATCTCCGCAAAAGCCAGCGCGGTAATGGGAGTAAACTCCGCGGGCTTCAGCACAACGGTATTACCCGTCGCGAGCGCCGGGGCAATCTTCCAGGCCAGCATCAGCAATGGAAAATTCCAGGGAATGACCTGGCCAACAACTCCACAGGCTTCGAAGCCAGGAAACTCCTGCTGTAAGAGCTGAGCCCATCCCGCGTGATGGTAGAAATGACGGGCGACCAGTGGGATGTCGATGTCGCGGCTCTCCCGAATTGGTTTTCCGTTGTCGAGCGTTTCGAGGACGGCAAGACGGCGCGAGTGCTTCTGCACCTGGCGCGCAAGAGCATAGAGATAGCGCGCACGAGCATGCTGCGCAAGCGAGTTCCACGATGGAAACGCTGCCCGAGCTGACCTTACCGCTGCATCAACGTCCTTGGCACTTCCCTGGGCGACGCTGGCGAGCTTGTCTCCGGTAGAAGGATCGTTGGTGTCGAAGTACTCGCCTTCGAGGGGTGGCTGCCATGTTCCATTAATAGAATGCCCAAACTGGCGCTTATGACGATCGAGCCAGGCCAGGGCCTCTTTGGGATCCTCCAGCGCCGGACCGTACTCCATGGTGGCGAATTTTTCGGCGATTTTGCTCATGTGGATGTGTTTGGCTCTGCGGCCGCTTTTGCTCAGCACTCAGCATTCAGCCACGAACCATTTTGGGTGACTGCCGGTGCTTTTCCGACCTTCCTACCTTTAATTACTTCGCCAAAAGTTCCTCTGTTTACTGCTCGGCAATCAGCGTCAACACCTGCGATTTGGCGCCCAGACAGGTTCGTGGCTGAATGCTGAGTGCTTTCCTTCTAATCTTCCTACTCCGCCAAAACAATCTTTCTATGCAATCGGATGCCGGTAATCTGCTGAGTAACGGCCTGTCGCGTAGTGCTCGAGCTGGCGCTCGATATCGGCCAGCATGCCACTTGCGCCGAAGCGGAACAGATCTGCGCTCAGCCAGCGGTCGCCGAGTTCTTCTTTCATCAGCGCAAGCCAGTCGAGTGACTGTTTGGCGGTGCGGATTCCGCCTGCCGGTTTGAATCCAACTACCATGCCCGTTTGTGCAACATACTCGCGAATGGCACGTACCATGACGAGTCCCACTGGAAGCGTGGCGTTCACGGCTTCCTTGCCTGTAGAAGTCTTGATGAAATCGGCGCCGGCCATCATCGCCACCATGCTGGCGCGCGCGACATTGCGCAAAGTGACCAGATCACCGGTGCCAAGGATCACTTTCATGTGCGCCTTGCCGCAAGCTTCCTTGAAGGTCGCGATCTCGTCGTAAAGCGCCTGCCATCTTCCGCTGAAGGCATGCGCGCGTGTAATGACGACGTCGATTTCCTGCGCGCCCGCGGCAACCGAGCGGCGAATCTCACCAACGCGCTCGGCCAGCGGCGAGAGTCCTGCTGGGAATCCAGTCGAGACCGCCGCGACGTTGATGCCGCTGCCCTCAAGCGCGCGCAATGCTGTTTCAACAAAGCTGTGATAGACGCAGACGGCCGCGACCTTCAGATGGAAGTCCTCGAGGCCGAGCTGCTTCATGATCGCCTGCTGGACAGGCTGACGTGCCTTGGCGCAGAGACGCAGAACACGCTGTTCGCTGTCGTCGCCCGAGAGTGTGGTGAGGTCCATGCAGGAGATGGCGCGCAGCAGCCATGCTACCTGCCATTCCTTCTTGACGGCTCGGCGCGCCACCAGTGATTGAGCGCGGCGCTCCACGGCGCTGGTGTTAACGCGAACGTCCTCCACCCAATCAAGGTTGAGCGGCACGCCACGATTGGGCAGGAGTTCGCGTCCGGGCGTCGTCTGCGCTTCTACAGGACGAAATTCGAGGTCGGTTTTCACCGCCATGGCCATTCTCCGATGGATGGTGCGACTGAGAGAGGTCGGTGATCAGAGTTAGCACAATGATACGCCAAACATATCGGGAGATCGGGCCACCGGGTGATCGGGTGAAGTTCCACACCACTGCTGCAGATCACCCTCGCTAACTTTGCGCTTTGGGACGAGTCCAATGGCATTCGCAACGGACTTCGTGCGCCATTGTTGTACACTTTCCGGTCTTCTAATCTAACGACTAGTCTTTCATCGCGCCGCTCTACCGGCCTAACCGAAGTGTTGTGGAGTTTTAGGAAGGAGCAATTTTTATGCGTACAGCCCTGTATGTGGTGTTTGCGGTCATATTTGGCGTCGCAGCTTCCTCGGCACAGACCGCCGAGGAACTCGTCCAGAAGAATCTGCAGGCGAAGGGAGGCATCGATAAGATCAAGGCCGTTAAATCCTTGAAGTTCACCGGCAAATATCAGCAGGGCAGCTTCACCGCGCAGGTAGCTGAAGAAGCCAAAGCTCCGGACGATCTGCGCGAGATGTTCACCATTCAGGGTATGACGCAGATCCAGGCTTATGACGGCGAGACCGGATGGCAGATTTCGCCGTTCCAGGGACGAAGAGATCCCGAAATGCTTGGTGAAGACGATTTGCGGGACATCGAGGAAGACGCCGACTTCTACGGACCGCTGGTGGACTACAAAGAAAAGGGCAACACCATCGAGTATCTCGGTCATGACACAGTCGATGGTGACGACGTCTATCGGCTGAAGGTCACGCTCAAGAACGGCGACATCGTTTACATGTATCTCGACCCGGACACCTATATCGAGATCCGCACCGAGCGGCAGCAGTTCATCCGCGGCGCCGTGCGCGAGACGCAGACCGACTTGGGATCCTATAAGCAGGTTGCAGGAGTCTATTTCCCTTTCTCGATTGCCAGCGGACCGAAGAATCGTCCGGACCAAAAGGGGACTGTGACCATCGACAAAATGGAAGCGAACGTTGACATTCCCGATTCTCAATTCAAGATGCCGAGCGCGCCCGCAGCGCCCGCGAAGCCTACAGGCGCGAAACCAGGCCTCAAGTAGCTAACAAAATTGTCGATGAACGTCTG
>DATLKS010000282.1:0-7367 GCA_035538255.1 Terriglobales bacterium | reverse complement strand
GGCAATTTAAATAGCAGTCGTTGTCGTAGTAGCCGTCGAGGAACTGCGTGATGTCGAATGCCCCACCCATGCTCACGCAGCCCTTTACCTTATCGGGACGCCGAAGTGCGAGATTCATGGCGTGGTATCCGCCAAAGGAGCAGCCGGCTGTGGCCAGATCCCATCGCGAATTTTTCTGCCTGATGAGCGGCACGACTTCATGTAATACGTAATCTTCATACTGCGTGTGCCGCGCGATGCGCCAGCGTGGCGGGACATTCTTGTTGTACCAGCTCTCGGCGTCGACGCTGTCCAGGCAGAAGAGCTGCAGTCCGCCACTCTCGATCTTCTGCCACAGGGCCCCGACCATGCCGCGATCTTCAAATTCGAAGAAGCGTCCCTGCGACGTGGGAAAGACGATCGTCGGCAGTCCGGCGTGCCCGAAGACGAGCAGTTCCATGTCGCGGCCAAGACGCGGCGACCACCATTTGTGATATTCGCGATTCATTGGGCTCTGATTTCGCCACAGAGGCACGGTGAAGGCTGCTGAAGAGGTACACACTTCCTCTGTGCTCCCTCTGTTGCCTCTATAGTTACTTTAGTATTTGTTTTCTGCGCGTCCTCCGTGTCTCTGTGGTGAACTCGTTTTCGTGTGAAACTTCTGTGAGCTTCACACTCTACCAACAAAGATGCCAACCGAAAACTTTGACGTCGCAGAGCACAGCGGCGTGGCGATTCTTCCGGTCGCCGCGCCGGAACTTGAAACGGCCCACGACCATCTAATCTGCGTGCACAATACGGACAGCGTGCAGCGGCACCACAACATCATTTCCCGCTATCTTCCTCACCGACGCGATCTGGTCGTCTATCTGCCTCCGGATTATGAGGAGAGCGACCGCAGCTATCCTGTGCTCTATCTGCACGACGGCCAGAATCTATTCGATCCCGAAACGGCATACGTGCGCGGCATGGACTGGAAGGTGGATGAAACCGCCGACGCGCTCATCCGCGCGCGAGAAATTCAGCCCGTGATCATCGTCGGCATCTTTAACACCGGCGAGCACCGCATCGAGGAGTACACCCCGACGCGCGATCGCAAACTCGGAGGCGGGCACGCCGGACTCTATGGCCGCATGCTCGTCGAGGAACTCAAGCCGTTCATCGACGAGCGCTACCGCACCTTGACTGGTCCGCAGAACACCGGTCTGGGCGGATCATCGCTCGGCGGACTGGCGACGCTTTATCTGGGATTCACTTATCCTGAAGTCTTCGGCAAGCTCGCCGTGCTCTCGCCGTCGGTCTGGTGGGATAACAAAGCTATCTTGAAAATTATCGCGAACAGCAGCAAGCAGCACTCAGCAGTCAGCACTCCGCCGAACCAGGGTCAGACACATTCTCGCCTAAAAGTTTGGATTTCGATGGGAACTGAGGAAAGCCAAACTGGAGTCCGCGATGCAGACCTTCTGCGCAATGCCCTGGTCGAGCAAGGGTGGCGCGAAGGAGACGACCTGCACTACGAAGTGATTGAAGGTGGCAAACACAACGAAGCAGCCTGGGCGGAAAGAGTTGAGCCGGTGTTGAAATATTTATTCCCGCTCAGCGCATAGTAGTCTTCAAAAAGAGAGGCGCAGACCACCCCTCTTGTTGCGAAACAGGGCGCGTTATCGGGATTTGAGAGCGTTCGGGGAATCCGACTTCCTACCTACCTGCAGTTTTGCCTATCGCTTTCCCCTGATCGCCGCGGCTGCTTTGGCCACTTCCAACTTTCAGGAATGGTACGTGCATAGGCACGCGATTTCGGTAGTCGCGGTACTTATCGCCAAATGAGGCGATGAGATCCTTCTCCTCGAAGTAGATGCCGACGAGAATGTAGCCGGTAGTTGCGATGGCAAACAGCAAGTGCCCTACCGTCATCAGCGGTGCCGACCAGAACGCGACGACGAACCCCAGGTAAATCGGATGACGCACAACATTATAAAGAGCCGGAGTCTTGAACTCCGGTGAATGGAACTGGGCTCCGCGGAAGTATGTCCACACCTGCGCCAGACCGAATAGCTCGAAATGGTTCACTAGAAAAGTGCTCAGCAGCAAGATGCCCCAGCCAATCCAGAAGGTGACATTGAGTACGCTGCCCAGAGCCGTTCCTCTAACGTCCCAGATCCGACCAGGCAAGGGCCGCCACTGCCAGAGGAGAAGCGCCAGCGCAGCGCTCGCTGCTACGACGTAGGTGCTGCGCTCGACATATGACGCGACGATGCGCGTCCACTGCTGCTTAAATCCTTTTCGCGCCATGACGCTGTGCTGCACAGCAAAAATCCCCAGCAGAACTAGATCAATTCCGAGCGCCACAGTTTTTGCAGTGCTGGAGCCGTTGTCAATCGATTTGGGAACACCAACGTTGCCCAAAAAGCCAATCGCGTACAGAAAAGTTCCGAAAAAGAACGCATAAGCAAGGACCCCGTACACCAGGGCCAGAGTTCGTTTCATTTTATGTCGCCTCCAGCAGCGCTCAGGCGGAGCGCCAATGTGCTCCAAGGTCAGCACTCACAGATGGTCAGGGAATCGGAGCTGCCGAACATTACCACGCTTTTCGGCTCTGTCCTAGATGAAAATCGTCTCAGTTTGCCCGGCCTAAGACGGTTCTCGCGTATTGAAGGTCAGACATTATGCTTGTGGCACTTCGAGCTTTGCCACAAGAGTGCCGATAGCGTTGCTGCGGTGATCGCGCACTCCCATCTTCAGCACATACTTTCCCGGTGGCAAATTTACGGTCTGGTGATAACGCAGACCGTACGTCATCACTTGCTTGTACGTCGCAGGCTTTAGCTGAGTACTTAGCAGAGCCGACTCGGTCGATCCCACCTGCTTTCCCTTCGGATCATAAATTCGTGTCAGGAACTCCATTTCGGCGTGTTCCAACTCGCCCTGCGGCTCGAAGCTGATGGCCGACGGCACTACGCTGAAGTCAAGGTTTACCTCCTTGTGATCTTTGTCAGGTGGAGTGACACGGACCAAAAAGGGAAGCGCCGTCGTGATTGGAGCATCGGGCGCAAGTGCGCGAAGAAACTCTATCCGAGCCGTCTTTTCGTCAGGCGGCTGCGTCTCGGTGGTGAAGTATCCTTTCCTGTAATGGGTCTGCACTCCCTTGCGATCGAGCTTGACTTCGATCTTGCGGAACTTGCCATCCGGCGTTTTGTTCTCGGGATAGTAGGCGAGTGTGTAGTATGTGGAGCCCTCGGCCACGCTCAATGCGATGGCGCGATCGATGTCATTACGGTTGTAGAAGGCTCGCCCGCCGGTCTGGCTGGCCAATTGGTTCATGCTGTCGTGGGAGGCATTCAACTGCGTGCTTCCCTGCTGAATCATACGGACTGCGTTCATTCCTCCGCGGGGTCCCGTCAGCGACGCTCCGCGCTGCGATGCGTCGGGAAGAAAGCCGCCGACCAGTCCGCGTGCGTCCACCGGGTAGACGGCGATCTGTTCATTAGAGAAAATCGCCGCTGTTTTGTGCAGATCGTCACCGTACTGCCGCTGAAGGTCAAAAGGATTGCTCGAGGTCTCGTCGGGAAAGACCGCTAGCGGAAACGAGCCGGAGAGCCAAACGAGGTTCTTACGTCCGGGATATCCGGCGACGTTGTACGCCAGCTCCCTCATCGCGTCGAGAGTTACGCGTACCTGAATGTCGCGCTGAAATGCCTGCTGCTCGGCCTCAAACTCCTTCAGGCTTTGCGCCATCTGAGAGATGTTTTGATCGGTTGAGTCTGGATCCAATCCGGGAAATGCATCGGTGAAATCCTGCTGCTCCTGATTAAACATCGAACTCTGGAGAGTGATCTTCTTGAGCGCCTCATGGAGGAGATCGGGATCGCTGGTGAAATCCTGAACCATGCGCAGGCGCGTACCCAGCGTATAAATTGCAAGGTTGCGCCCCGGCTCAAGATGTTCCAGATATTTCACGAGTTGCTGACGCATATACGGCTGATCTTTGAAGGGCGTGTTCAACGCGTCAATTAGAAGGATAGTGGGCGGACCAACCTGACCATTGATGTTGCGAAGGTTCGTGAACACTCCAGGCGACAGGGCAAAAGGTTTATATCCATTTGCTCCCACATTGGGAGGAGGCTGAAATGCGAACGCCACGATCTTCTGCAGCTTTCCGTTTTCACGAACTTCGAAATCGTTCTGCTTCAAGTCGGTAATTGCTCTGCCGGAGTTGTCGGTAACTACTACATCGACCAGCACGAGCCGCGTCGTGATCTTCAAGATCGGCGTGGTTGCAGGCTGCTGAGGCTGCGCTCGCGTGGAAGCTTGCCTTGGCGTTGCACTAGGAGAGGATGCCGGGGAGGAAGCAGGTGGTTTTGGTTGTGCAGGTGGAGTTTCCTGCGTCATCTCACTCGACGGGATCGACTGAGTACCGCTAGCGGTGCTCGATGAATTCTGCTGTGGCGCAGCTTGAGACTGGACTGCGGGAGATTTCTGCGTCTCCTGCGCGGTCATGACCAATCCAAGCAGCAAAACCAGGACGATTGAACGCATAAGTACTCCTGATCAGGACCTGAAACCAGGGTAGCTTACACTTTCACTTCGAAGTTGTGCCTGTGAGGAGCAGTTACTCGGCCGAAAGCACCAGCAAGTTGTCGACGCACAGCGTAAATCAGGAAAGCTTTCCGACTCTTACCAATAATTGAGAGCCATGTTGTACACCCACACCGAGTAAGGATCGGGATTGCCGTTGGTATTCAGCTGAATGTGCACGCCGAAGTCGCCGTTTGCGCCATTGATGGGCTGAGGGTTGAAGGCCGCGTTCATGGGAACAATGTTCCCGTTGGTGGCGATCGACACGAAATGAGCCTGGCCGTCGCGGCGTTCGAACTCCAGTCGAAGCTGGACATGCGTTGAAGGCGCTGGTCTCGCACACGGAACCGAAGTGGGAACCCAACGCTGATTTGCATCGTCCCACAGTTGCCAGATGCCATAGCCAAACGAGCATTGAATGGCGAAGTCGTACCACTGTCCATCAACGATCTGATTCACGTCATACTCAGCGCCGAAGGAAGCATTGGAATTTTCCATGTACTGATCCAGAGTCAGCACGAAGTGTGAGGGGTTGGAATCGTTTCCTAAACGTTTCCACCACAGCGCGTGCGCCCACGGAGCGCCTTGGCCGATAGAGAACTGCGTACTGCCAGGCTGTGGGTAGCTCAACGCTTGCGTCATCGAGTACGCAATGGATCCGCCGCCTGAGCAGGTGTCGCAAGAATCCCAGCCGGGCATTTGCTCGATGTTGCTGATTGTCGTGCCTCCGGTGGCACCCGGCGTGGCACCCGGAGTAGGTGTAGAACTCGGAGTTGGAGCCGTCGTGCTTGCCGGCGTTGGTGACGGTGCAGGCGCAGTGCCCGCCGATGGTGGCGCGGCATTTGACGTCGCCGTAGCAGTCGTTGCTGGGTTTGCTAGACCGGATTGCATCGAGGCTGATCCACCGCATCCGGTAATTGAAATAAGGAACGACGCAAAAACACCGCCGGCAAGGGCGATAGGGGGAACAACACGCATTTCCCGATTCTAGAGTTCTGCGACGAAGTACTGAAATGGAATCGCGTCCTAGTCCCGAACGACTAAGAAGCAGTCGCCCTCGCTGTCGCCATCACCCTATTGGATTACGGCCGAGGCCTCTTAACCCATTTGAAACAATCTTTGCCGTTGAATTTATTGAATTTCCGGAGTCACCACCTTAAGGGACCTTAGATCACATTACGAGTTTGTTTCAGCCGTTTTTAGACCTTCACGCCGAGTGAGTTGAACAGTTTAGGCCGCTACTCTCGCCTTTCCTGGAGGCGAGACTTGACGCACCTTTCACGGCTCGGCACATATTTTTTCGCTCTACTTACATTGTCCGTTATCACCGGTTGCGGAGGAGGAGGCGCGGCTTCGAAGCTTGTATCCACACCCACGACTACGACGACCAGCAGCGGATCGACTACGCCCACGCCAACGCCAACTCCCACGCCAACGCCAACTCCCACGCCGACACCGAGTCCTTCTCCTACGCCATTTGCGGCAACCACCACGTTGACGGCAGAGACCTCGGTCAATACGAGTGTGGGCGGCGTGTATCCTCAAACTGCCGGGAACGAAGCTGCAGCGAATGTAAGCAAGGTGGACACTCGCTCTCTCCTCTATTCGGGGGCAACGACCAAAATCTACGCTCATTTCATGGCCTGGTTCGGACAGTCGAGCCACATGGATATAGGCTATACATCAAGTGATCCGAATCAGGTAAAGCGGCAGGTAAGCGATGCCATGAGCCGTGGAATCTCCGGCTTCATCGAAGACTGGTATGGCCCGAATAACTCCATGCCCAACGCGACAGCCTTCGCGCTTAAGACAGAGGCCGAGAGCCGAAACGGCTTTGTCTTTGCAGTGATGGAGGATGGGGGCGCGCTGAATAACTGCAATTCGACATCAGGCTGCGACCTCACCGGCCAAATCATCAGCGACCTTATCTACGCCTACAACAACTTCGAGACTTCGCCGGCATACATGAAGATCGGCGGACGTCCGGCAGTGTTCTTCTTCGACCCTGATCGCTTTGGCACACTCGATTGGCAGCGCGTCACCTCGTCTGTGCCAGGAAATCCGCTGTTGATTTTCCAGAATTCAGGTGGCTTTACGCACGCGCAAAGCAGCGGCAGCATTTCGTGGGTGATGATCAACACGAGCAATGCAAATGATTGGATGCAGTCTTATCTCGACAATTTCTACTCGGCCGCAACCGGAGATCCGCAAGGCCATGCTTTCGGAGCCACGTACAAGGGCTTCAATGACACTCTGGCAAGCTGGACCGCAAACCGCGTCGTAAACCAGAACTGCGGACAAACCTGGCTCTCGACGTTTTCCGAAATTGGGAAGTATTACTCGGGATCGTCGCAACTCGAGTCTCTGCAGTTAGTCACCTGGAATGACTATGAGGAGGCGACAGAGATTGAAACCGGAATCGACAACTGCCTCGCCGTGTCCGCGTCGATCTCGGGCAGTCAGCTCTCCTGGAGTCTGTCTGGCGCAGGCAGCGAGAACACCATCGACCACTACACTCCGTTTATATCGATCGATGGCGAGAACTTGATGGCGCTAGCGGATATACCGGCTGGCACCCACTCGCTTGACCTATCGTCGTACCACTTTGCTGCCGGCACATACAAGGTCTATGTCAAAGCAGTAGGCAAGCCGAGCATCAAGAACCAAATGTCTGGCGCAGCGAGCTACGCGAGCAGCGGCGCTTGAACCCAAGCGGATGCGAAACGACTCGCGTCCGGGGCAACTAGAAAGGGACTTACGAGTTCCCGCGCAGCCGATGTATAAGATGGGAATTCCAGATGAAGCTTCCCATC
>DATLKS010000281.1:0-2427 GCA_035538255.1 Terriglobales bacterium | reverse complement strand
CTGTGTATGTCGCGTCGGCGGGAGAGTCGGTTCATTCGCTGCGTCGGGATCATCCACGTATCACGGTGGTGCCTCGTCATGATGCATGGCTTGACACAGTTGTGCTGGTCACCGAAGAACTCCTGAAACGGGCGGAAATTTCGGCGTATTTGAGTCGTCTGGAACACAACGCCCGCATACAACAAACGTATGCTGCTTTGGGAAAGTACATGCTGGAGATGCGACACGGATTTAACAACGCCCTCACCTCGGTATTAGGAAATGCGGAGCTGTTGCTGCTGCAATCGGAAATGCTCGATGCCGGCATGCAGGAGCAGTTGGAGACCGTGCACGCGATGACGCTTCGCTTGCATGAAATGATGCAGCGTTTCACTTCGTTGGAATTGGAGATGCAGTGCGCCGAAAGGACAGCTCGGCCCGAGAAAGCGTCGGAACTGCTTTCATATGAGGCAAGGGCCTGATGGAGTGCAGGTAAACAGTGAAAAAGATTCTCATCGTCGATGATTCACTCGCAGAAGCGAAGCTGATGGAATCCGTGCTCCAGAAGGCCGGATACTGGCCGGTTGCGATCCATGATCCCCGCAAATTGGAGGCGACGATCATGGCGGAGCGGCCGAGTCTGATCCTGATGGACGTAGTGATGCCGGAACGCAACGGATTCCAGGCCTGCCGCGAACTGAAGGGCAGCGCGGAGTTCAAATCGATTCCAGTTGTGATCGTTAGCTCGAAGAATACCGATAGCGACAAATTCTGGGCCCAGCAGCAGGGAGCCGATGGATACGTGATAAAGCCATTTACTCCGGCCGAGCTGCTGGGAGCAGTGCAGAGGTTTTTTTAAGTGGCCGAAGAACCACACATGCCGGAACAGCTCCAACCCACGTCGGCCGAGCAAATCGACTCTCCCGATTTGGTCTCAGGAGAACAGGTGCCCGAGCGCCAATACTGCATATTTCGCGCTGGTCGCGAGCGCTTTTGCGTGTCGGTGCTGGAAGTAGAAGAAGTTGTAGAGTGGCCGCCTCTTACGAAGATGCCGCTGGCTCCGAGTTTCTTGATGGGAATCTTCAATCTCCGCGGTTCGATTGTGCCGATCGTGGATATTGCGTTTACGGAAGGCCGGCGTTCGGACCTTCCGCCGCGGCAGGTGGTAGTGGCATGCTTGCCGGGCGATGAAGCGCGCGACGACATCCGCGTCGGCATTGCTGCAGACGAAGTATTTGGCACTTTCAGTACATCAGAGCCGTTGATTTTGTCTGACGCTCCCCGCGATGTGCCCCACTGTTGCGGGATGCTGCGACATGACAATCGACTGGCTTTGACTCTGGATTTGAAACGGCTGGTAGAAGCATTTCCAGTCCCGGTGATATGACCACAATGGGAAAGTGGAGTTCAGGTTTTCGGAGGCAGTTATGAAAGGTCGGCTGAATCAAGCCATGTGGACGCTGGGCACGATCAACGCGATCGCGCTCTTTGTCGTCCTCTATCTCGCGTATTCGGCAGGAGAGCACGCAAACGGACTCGGCATCGGTGACGTAATGTCCGCGCCGGGCAAAGCGCCCGGACTTTTTTTCACAGCGGTGATCGTGTGCCTGGGGACGACGCTGATGGTGTTCTTGCGGCTGTCAAACAAAGTCGCCAAACCTGTGAACGAGCTCGTGAACTACTCGCACAAATTCGCTAATGGCGAGTACAACAGCCGCCCGCATATCGACGGCGACGACGACTTCACGGTGATTGCTGAGAACTTCACGCGCACTTCCGAGCGCATCAGCCGCGCGATCCACAATCAGGAAGCTCAGGAAGCGCTGCAGAAGAGCGTCACCGAATTCCTGACGGTGGTGAGTCAGATTGCGCGCGGGGATCTCACACTTCGCGGCCGCGTGACCAACGATGCGCTTGGCAACGTTGTCGATTCCGTGAACTACATGCTTGATAACTTCACCAAGGTGCTCGAGCGCGTGCGCAAAGCGGCCGTGGATGTGTCATCGAGCGCAAACGAGATTCTGCTCTCCTCGGAAGATATGGCCAGCGGCGCCGTCCAGCAAGACCAGGAAATCACGAACACGTCTTCAGCCGTGGAAGAGCTCACTGTATCGATGAAGCAGGTTTCCAACAACGCTGAAGCTTCGGCGGAAGCGGCTCGCCGCGCCCTCGATGCTGCCGAGCAAGGCAACCGCTCGGTGCGCGACACGCTGGAAGGCATGCAGCGCATCCGGTCTTCCGTGCAGGCGACGGCGAAGAAGATCAAGTCACTTGGCGATCGCTCACTGGAAATTTCGGAAATCATCAACGTGATTAACGACATCACCGAGCAGACCAACCTCCTCGCGCTTAATGCTGCCATCGAGGCGGCTCGAGCCGGTGAAGCGGGACGCGGTTTCGCAGTCGTCGCTGACGAAGTCCGCAAACTGGCCGAACACTCGCGCACGG
>DATLKS010000280.1:0-5102 GCA_035538255.1 Terriglobales bacterium | reverse complement strand
GCACGAGATCTCGCTGTCATCCGCTAACTTCATGATTCGGTACGACGCTTCCGTTCGTACACTAACCGCTTCCTGCGGAGCCAGAATTTCGACTCCGAACCGCGTCGCCTGCACTACGGCGCGCCGGGCGAGGTCGCCGCCACTGAGCCCGGTGGGAAATCCAAGATAGTTCTCAATTCGGGAACTCATGCCGGCCTGACCACCGGGAGCTTCGCGCTCGATGATTACAGTATGCAGACCTTCAGAGGCTCCGTAGACGGCGGCAGCCAAGCCGGCTGGTCCGCCGCCGACGATGGCCAAATCATAAAAGCTGGTTTGGGCGCGCGTGCGCAGCCCGACTTTTTGCGCGACCTGCGCCGGAACACTCTCGAGAAGCTTCGTCCCATCTGGGAACAGCACGACAGGAAGATTGGCGGCCTCGGGGCCAAGAGCTTCCAGAAGCTGCTTGGTTTCCGGATCATTGGCAGAAAGCTCGACATCGATCCACTGGTAGGGGACATGATTGCGCGCCAGGAAGTCGCGCAATTCATACGATCGCGGCGACCAGCGTGTGCCTAGTACGCGAATTCCTTGAAATGGTGGACGGTAAGAAGCTTGCCAGTCGTCGAGCAAATCGTCGAGCTGCGGATACAGGTGCTCGGCAGGAGGATCCCACGGCTTTAAGAAAAAGTAATTAATAGCGGCTTCATTGATAGCGCTGATCGCCGCGTTCGTGTCTGCGTAGGCGGTAAGCAGAGCGCGCTTGGCTGCGGGGAAGATCTCCGTGGCCTCGCGCAGAAATTCGACTCCATCCATGCGCGGCATGCGCTGGTCCACGAGCAGCAGAGCCACACTATCGTTGCGTACCTTCAGTTCCTTTAGCAGATCGAGTGCGGCTGTGGGAGAATCGCTTCCCATAACCCGATATTGAGCGCCATATTGCGAACGAAGATCACGTTCAATCGCCCGCAAAACATCAGCGTCGTCATCCACACTCAGCAAAATTGGTTTGGTCATGCTCGGTCTCGGTCCTGGGCGAAAAACATGATTGCAGATTTCTGGGAATTAGGACGACTGATTAGATACATAAAATTGGATTAGGTCGCGTAATTCGTATTTTCGTCCCGATCCGTAGGTTTAATCCATCGGCGAGAATCTCAGAATTCAATGTTCCGTGGTGCTCTGCTCTTAAATTATGCTTCGGTCAAAGCTGCCGTCGATGATCAGATAGCACGTTGAAACCGCTTCACCGGTTCGTATCAGGGCACGGCTTGAGCGAAGCGAGCTGTGCGGTTGGGCGAGTACGATTTCGGCTTCAGCCCGCTGAGTACACCTGTCAAGCTGTGCCCCATTTCAGAGGCTGTACCCTTACGATGCTGATGACCCATCTTTTCCATAATTGAATTTAAAGGGCTTTGACTCAACCAGTTTCAATTGCAATTTCTCGGGCAGCCTGACGCCCTCCATCAACCGCCTCCCTTCCCCCGCAAGGATTGGTCCGACGACAAAACGGTATTCATCCACCAGGCCTAGCTCGATCAGTTGGGAAGGAATACTTACGCCACCGACCAGAATGTTTTTGCCTGGTTCCTGCTTCAATTTGCGTATTTCGTCGCGAAGGTTTGTACGAACAATTCTCGTTTTCTTATCGTCAACGCTGTCCAACGATCGTGAAAAAACAATTTTGTTGATGGAGTCAAATGCCCGAGCAAATTCGGTTTCTGCTTTTGTCTCAGACTGATTTTTGAGGACTTCTGGCCAATAGGGAACCATCAATTGATAGGTTTTACGACCAAAGACCTGCAGATCAGCCTCTCGCAGCAGCTGCGTGCCATGTTCAAGTAATTCTTCATCGACAAATTGTTTGGTGTGATCGCAGCAGCCGTCAGCAGTAATATTGATTGCGAAAATTACATTTCTCATTGGATTGTCCTGACCCCCTCTTGCGCGCGCGCTCATGAGAAGTTTGGGGTAAGGACTTGTCATCCTGCTCACATCAGCTTCGCCGCGCGGCCTCGATGGCGGCAATGTCAATCTTCTTCATCGTCATCATCGCCTCAAAAGCGCGCTTTGCCTCACGGCCACCAGCCGCAAGCGCATCGGTCAGCGCGCGTGGAGTGATCTGCCAGGAGAGACCCCAGCGGTCCTTGCACCAACCGCACGCGCTTTCCTGGCCGCCATTGCCGACGATCGCGTTCCAGTAGCGGTCCGTCTCCTCCTGATTTTCCGTCGCGATCTGGAAGGAAAAGGCCTCATTGTGCTTGAACGCCGGGCCGCCGTTGAGACCGAGACAGGGAATGCCAAGAACGGTGAACTCCACCGTCAGCACATCGCCCTCCTTGCCGCTTGGATAATCACCGGGCGCTCTATGAACAGCGGTTACTTTGCTATCCGGGAAGGTGGCGGCGTAGAAGCGCGCCGCCTCAAGCGCCTCCTTGTCGAACCAGAGGCAAATCGTGTTCTTTGGCTTCATGCTTGTTACCGGTCTCAGTTGCAACCAATTTTGTGAGGATCTGATGCAGCCGCGCGGCTTTCCGATTGTTCCAGCGACTGGTTTTCTGAATTATATCGGTGGCTCTATCGCGAGCGGCTACTACGATAGGCATACGCGGGCAGCCGAACATTTTCATCTTTCGTCGCGGCACGAAGGATTATGTCTTACTCGTGCCGCAGAGCGGCCAGCGGATCAATTCGGGACGCTCGCCTTGCCGGCGCATAGCCAGCGAGCATCGCGGCGCTCAGGAGGACGACGCCGGCGAGCGCCAAAGTTCCGGGATCATTGGGCCGGGTCTCGAACAGAAAGGATTTGATCAGCCGGAACGCGCTCAGCGCGGCAGGCACGCTGATCGCGAGTCCCACCGCCGCCAGTAGTAGAACGCGGCGCAGAACCATCCACAGCACGGCGCCGCGTTGCGCGCCCAGAGCCATACGGATTCCAATCTCGCCGACCTGTCGCGCGACGTTGTAGGACACCGTCCCGTAGAGTCCCACGCATGCGATCAGCAGAGCGAGAACCGCGAAACCCGAGCATAGTTTCGCGAAGGTGACTTCCTGGCTGATTGTCCGATCGATTTCCGCAGCCTGTGTGATCACGTTCGTGACGGGTATGCGTGAATCTGCCTCGCGTACGATCTCACGCACACTCGTGACATAGCTTAGCGGATCGCCCGCGGTGCGCAGCGCGTAGGTCACTCGGTCCGGAGAAGTCTGGCTGAGCGCTGCAAACACGGTCATTGGACTCTCGTCCTCTTTCAGATCACCGTAGCGTACGTTCGCCGACACCCCGACGATTTCGAGATCGCGCTTCTCGTCCAGGAAGGTGATGCGTCGGCCCACCGCATTCTCGTTCGCGAAGTAAGTCCGCGCCAGCCGCTCGCCGATAACTGCAACTGGCGTGGAGCCGGGTTGGTCGTGGTCGTCAATCTCACGCCCTTCCAAAATGGGAATCTGCATCGTCGTGAGGAAACGCGGTCCGACGACCATCACGCCTGCACCTTGGACGGTAGCGTCGCCAATCTTTATTGATCCCCTGTATGTTGTCCCGGCATGGCCGGCGCTGATGATCGAGGATTGCGAAAGCGTCGCGCTACTCACTCCGGGAATCGATTCGAAGCGGTTGCGCAGGTCCGTGTAAAAAGTGGTGATCGCCCGATCGCGACGCCCGGCCTGGCTCGCATTCAACGAGAACAGAAGGATATTCTCGCGGGCGTATCCCAGTTGGACGGAGTGCAGCTTGTTGAGTGTCCGAACAAACAGACCCGCAGCCACCAGGAGGAGAAAAGAGATCGCGATTTGGGCGACCATCAGAACGTGCTGAGCGCGACGGCGCGGCACGCCCCCGAGGCCATTCTTTAGCGCGGGCATCACGTCGGGACGCGTCGACTGAATCGCTGGAGCGAGGCCAAATAACAGGCCGCAAACCACTGAGAGTGCCGCCGTCACGCCGAGCACATTCCAGTTCAATTCCGCGTGCAGCGTAAAGTTTTGCTGCCCGTTTGAAAGCAGAAACGTCAGCCATCGCACGCCCCAGATCGCAAACAACACTCCTAATATTCCGCCGAGCGTCGCCAGCATCACACTCTCGGTGAGCAACTGCCGAACGACTCGGAATCGTCCCGCTCCCAGGCTGAGCCGGACAGCCATTTCGGGACGTCGCGCGGCGGCACGTGCCAGCAGCAGATTGGCGATGTTCGCGCACGCGATCGCCAGGATCAACCCCACCATCGTCAGCAGGATGTACAGAGGCTTGGAATACTTGCGGCGCAAACTACCCAGACCGGCGGCGCCGGGATTCAATGTCAGCGCGGGCAATTTGGCGCGCTCACCGTCGGTGGTCGCGGTGGTGGCAACCCATTGGCGGAAACGAGGAGCCAGCGCTGCCTGCGCCTGGGCCATGCTTACACCGGGATGCAGACGGCCCATCATTTCGATCCAGTAGAAGTTTCCGTTGCCATACATACGAGCTGCTGCGGAACCGTCTATGAGCAGATTCGTGTGCAAAGGAAGATAGAGGTCCGGCGCCGCCGCAGGGTCTACTCCGAAGAATTCCGGCGGCGCAACGCCGATCACCGTGAAGGGAACGTTAGCGACGAGCAGCGACTGTCCAATCGCATTCTGCGGTCCTCCAAACCGATTTTGGCTTGTTGCAAAACTCATTACGGCGACCGGCGCTGCGCCTGGACGGTCGTCTTCGGAGTCAATCAAACGTCCCGCGACCGGCGACACTGCCAGGCCGCGAAAATACTCGCCGGTGACGTACTCCAGGTTGGCGCTCGTAGCCTGCCCGTGGATAGCCAAGTTACGGTTGTGTCCGTTGAAGTATCCGAAGAGCGTGGAAAAGACGGGATTCTCCTCGCGAAGCGTCTCGAACGCGCCGTACGGGAATATCCCGCTGACCAACTCGCCTTGGTTGCCCGGCCAGAAAAGACCTTGTATCCCGTGCATCACGTGGACCCATTGCTTGCTACCGTCGTAGGGCGGGCGGCTATGCCAATTCAAGACCACCAGCGATTCGGGATCGGCCACCGGCAGCGAGCGCAACAGGATCGACTCCATCAAGCTGTAGATCGCAGTATTAGCTCCGATGCCGAGCGCCAGTGACAAAACTGCCAGTGCGCTGAATG
>DATLKS010000279.1:0-2557 GCA_035538255.1 Terriglobales bacterium | reverse complement strand
AGAGGGCATCGTCTTTGCGGGCGTCAATGCGGAGTGGTACAAGGCGGTCATTGGATTAATACTGTTGCTAGCTGTGCTGCTCAACAGCTATGTACGCAAACTGGCATTGGAGGCACGACGATGAGCACGACGAACACGCAAACCGCTCCTATAATCGATGTGCAGAATGTCTCAAAATACTTCGGCAGCGTGATTGCGCTGAAAGACATTTCGATGAGCGTGAGTGCAGGCGAGGTCATGTGCCTGCTCGGCGATAACGGCGCGGGCAAATCAACCCTGATCAAAATCCTGTCCGGCGTCCACCGGCCCAGCGAGGGCCGCTACCTGTTTGAGGGGAAAGAAGTGCATTTCTCCACCCCGCGCGATGCGCTGAGTGCGGGTATTGCCACCGTCTTCCAGGACCTGGCGATGATCCCGCTGATGGGCATCTCGCGCAACTTCTTTCTCGGTTCGGAGCCAACAAAGGGCTGGGGGCCGTTTCGACGCTTCGATGTGAGGAGTGCTGACCGGGTGACCCGCGAGGAACTGGCGAGGATTGGGATCCAGGTGCGTGAGATGTCGCAACCGGTGGGTACCCTGTCCGGCGGTGAGCGCCAGTCTGTCGCGATTGCGCGCGCCGTGTACTTTGGAGCTAAAGTCTTGATCCTCGACGAGCCAACGGCTGCGCTGGGTGTGAAAGAGGCGGGCATCGTCCTGCGCTATATTGCCCAGGCGCGCGCGCGAGGGCTGGGAGTGATCTTTATCACGCACAACCCGCATCATGCCTATCCGGTTGGCGACCGCTTCACGATCCTCAATCGTGGGCGCAGCTATGGCACGTTCGCCAAATCCGAAATCAGCCGCGAGGAGCTGACTGGGATGATGGCCGGAGGCGAAGCACTGGAGGAGCTGAGCCATGAACTGGCTGAGTTCGCACGCACAGATGAGAAGGCCGGCGCATTGCTGGCGGAGGCAGCGCATGAATTTGAGGCCGCAGCGGAGCAGCTGCACGTTGAGCAGCTTCCGTCGAAATTTGTGGGGGCAGAGCAACAATACGCCGATCAGTTGCCGCCGGCAGATGGAGAAGGTAAGCGATGATTCAGGATGGACAACTGCTCAACTATATCGGCGGCGAGTGGAGACACTCACATGCCAGCGAATTTCTAGATGTGCGCAACCCTGCGACCGCCGAGACGATGGTGCGCGTGCCACTCACGCCCCCTGAAGAGGTGGACGAAGCGACCCGTGCGGCCCAGGCAGCCTTTGCTGAATGGCGACGCACGCCGCCCACCGAGCGCATCCAGTACCTCTTCAAGCTCAAGAGGCTGCTGGATGAACACTTCGACGAGATCGCACGCCTGACCACGCAGGAGTGTGGCAAGACGCTTGCCGAGTCGCAAGGCGAGCTGCGGCGGGGCATCGAGAACGTCGAGGTCGCGACCGGCATCCCGTCGCTGATGATGGGCTACAACGTCGAAGACATCGCGCGCGGCATTGACGAGCATATGTTTCGCCAGCCAGTGGGTGTCGTCGCGGCGATCACGCCGTTCAACTTTCCCGGCATGATCCCACTCTGGTTCATGCCATACGCCATCGCCTGCGGTAACTGTTTCATGCTCAAGCCTTCGGAGAAGGTGCCGATGACCATGAGCCGGGTCTTTGAGCTGATCGATCAGTTGGGCCTTCCCCCCGGCGTGGTCAGCCTGGTAAACGGCTCCAAGGGCACCGTCGATGCCTTACTCGATCATCCAGCTGTGCGTGCCATCTCCTTTGTTGGCTCGTCGCCGGTGGCAAAGTACGTCTATAGCCGGGCAACGGCTAACGGGAAGCGTGCACAGTGCCAGGGTGGCGCCAAGAATCCGGTCATTGTCTTGCCCGACGCTGATATGGAGATGGCCACCCGTATCATCGCCGACTCATCTTTCGGGTGCGCGGGACAGCGCTGCCTGGCGACATCGGTCGCGATCACGGTTGGCGAGGCTGGCGCTCCTTTCAGGGAACGAATCAGCGACGTGGCAGCGACGCGCAAGGTCGGCTACGGGCTGGACCCGGAGGTCGAGATGGGACCGGTGATTACGGCTGAGAGTAAGCAGCGCATCGAGTCGTTGATCGGCAAGGGCGTGAGCGAGGGAGCCGAGGTACTTGTCGATGGGCGCAACGCGTCGATCCCCGGCTACGAGCATGGCTACTTCGTCCGCCCGACAATCCTGGATAACGTCGATCCGCGCAGCGACATTGCCGCTATCGAGATCTTCGGGCCGGTACTCAGCCTCGAGCATGTACAGACGATTGATGAAGCAATCGACCTGGTGAACGGCACATCCTACGGGAACATGGCCTGTTTGTTCACAAGCAGTGGTGCCGCGGCACGCAAGTTCCGTTATGAAGCACGAGCCGGGAACATTGGCATCAACATTGGCGTGGCTGCGCCGATGGCTTTCTTCCCATTCTCTGGCTGGAAGGACAGCTTCTTTGGCGATATGCACGCCCAGGGGCGTGACGCCATCGAGTTCTACACGGAAAAGAAGGTTGTGGTCGAGCGTTGGCCCAGGGAGTGGTCGCGCAAGTTTTAGCCTGC
>DATLKS010000278.1:0-1929 GCA_035538255.1 Terriglobales bacterium | reverse complement strand
GAGTCGCATTCAGGGTTGCATTCATTGCATGGTTTTGATTGGCGAGCTGCCTGGCCACATTCCGCTCATGAAGGGAGAAGGCGATGGCCACGACCGTGATCAAGAGCATGGGAACGGTTCGGCGGAGCCCGCTCGCAGAAGCAGGATGAACCGGGGTTTCCTCAGACATGGGAGTCCTCCGCAACCGCGAAAGCAACTTGAGTACCAGTAAGCCTTCGATCTAACTCATTGAAAAAGCTATGGTTCTCTCCACCGGAGCCAGCGCATGGAAGGTGGCACCGTGAAATCTCTACCTGGTAACCGGCAGTCTCTGCCATCGATGGAGGTATTCCGAGCGCGCGGGAGACGCGGCTTTCGATGGGGGAACTCAGCTCGAGATCTTTCCTCTAATCCGGCTCGACATCAGGTTTGTGGGCTTCTAGTGATATGTCCGCTAAATAAGTAGACGATTCAATGTCTCGCTTTCTTCTTGCGTGGCCGTGTGCAACCCGGCTGAATCTTTTCCAAAGTTTGCCGGCAGCGGGAAAGCTTTTCCATGATCGAATCCACCGTGGCCGTCCAGACAAACGGTTTCGGCTTTTCGTTCCAAGCCGCCAGGAATTCCTCAATTGCTTTCTTAAGATCTTCCACGCTGTGGAATGAGTCGCGGCGGATCCGCTTGCTGGTTAACTCGCCAAACCAGCGCTCCACCAGATTTAGCCAACTGGAACTGGTGGGGACAAAGTGCGGCACAAAACGCGGGTGGCGTTTCAGCCAAACCCGCACTTTGGGCTGCTTGTGCGTGCCATAGTTGTCCATCACCAGGTGCAAAGGGACGTCTCCAGGGAACTCTTGGTCCAGGCGCTCCAGAAACTTCAAGAATTCCTGATGCCGGTGGCGCGCGTAGCACTGTCCGACCACCCGTCCTTGCAAGACGTCCAGGGCGGCGAACAAGGTGGTGGTCCCGTTGCGTTTATAGTCATGCGTCATAGTTCCGCACCGGCCCTTTTTCAAGGGCAAACCTGGTTGCGTGCGATCGAGGGCTTGAATTTGGCTCTTCTCATCCACGCAGAGCACGATCGCCTGTTGCGGAGGATTCAGATAGAGGCCCACGACATCGGTCAACTTCTCCAGAAACTTGGCATCCCGCGACAGCTTGAAGGTTTTGACCCGATGCGGTTTGAGATTGTGACTGCGCCAGATATTGCTGACCGTGGATTTGCTGACGCCCTGCTGGGCGGCCATGGTTCGACAACTCCACTGGGTCATTCCTTTGGGTTTGCTACGCAGGGTGGCATCCACAATCGCCTGGATCTTCTCCGGCCCATAGATGGGTTTGCGGCCCCGGCCGGGAGCGATCTCCCAAAGACTCTGCGGGCCACCCTCGGCAAAGCGGGTGCGCCACAGGTTCACCGTCGTTCGACTCAGCTGCAACTCTTGGGCGATGGCATTGTCCGCTTGCCCTTCGGCGGCCGCGAGCACAATCTGGCTGCGCACGACCACCTGCCGGGGCGTGCCGAAGGCGGATATCCACTGTCGCAGTTGTTGTTCATCACTCGGCGGGACGGGCAAGGCGGGAGTCGCGCGTGGCATGAGGTCAACGGTAGCGCAAGTCCCCATAACTTGTCACGTTATTTGTTGGACACATCGCATATTTATTTATTAGACACTACACTAGCCGGATCGGCCTTGCCGCCTCGATTCTCCGGTAACGGCCAATGGTGACAGCGCACAGGCAAGGAGCGCACGCGCCCATAGCACGAGGATTTGAGAGTTTTGCCGGCCTTGCGACAGGTTCTCCCATGATCCGCCCCGAGCGCACCCCGGGGCGGGCACCAGCCCGCGCCCTTCGGCTTCTACATCAACGATGCCATATCGATGACGAAACGATACTTCACGTCGCTCTTCAACAGACGCTCATAGGCTTCATCGATCTGTTCCACCGAGATC
>DATLKS010000277.1:0-2559 GCA_035538255.1 Terriglobales bacterium | reverse complement strand
CCGCTTGCCGATGTCTTCGAGTTTCTGCGGGAGGAGAGCGTCCAGGAGGTGCTGGAGCAGGCGGCACTTCCCTCCCCTATTTTCAAAACGCGTTGGCGTTGGGACGCCGGCCGCTCGCTGGCTCTTCTTCGTTATCGAAATGGGAAGAAGGTGCCGCCGCAGATTCTGCGTATTCGTTCCGACGACCTTCTCGCTGCGGTCTTCCCCGATGTAGCAGCCTGCCAGGAGAACATCGAGGGCGACATCAAGATTCCCGATCATCCGCTGGTCCGCGAGGTCATGAAGGATGTGCTCACGGAAGCGATGGATATCGAGGGCCTCAAACATGTGCTGCGCGGCATGGCTGACGGCTCCATTCGCCTGCTGGCCGTCGATACGCCCGTGCCCTCGCAGTTCTCGCACGAGATTCTAAACTCCGCGCCCTATGCGTATCTGGATGACGCTCCGCTGGAGGAGCGTCGTGCCCGCGCAGTCGAGATGCGCCGCACGCTTCCCGATTCGGTACTGCAGGAAGTAGGCGGCCTCGACCTGAGCGCAATCGAGCAAGTTCGCAACGAAGCCCGGCCCGACGTGCGCGATGCTGAGGAGTTACATGATGCATTGCTGACGTTGATGGCTGTTCCTGAAGATCTCTCAGAAATCTCAGTGGCACAGCCGCACTTGGCCGTGAGTGATGCCGCCCAGATAACCCAGGCCGGCTTTGCCACTACCTCCTCCTGGAGCACTTACCTTGAAGAACTGCAACAGCAGCGCCGGGCCACGCGCGCGCGTCGCGGAGATCGGTATCTCTGGGTGGCGGCTGAAAAGCTGACCAGCTTCCGAACGCTCTATCCCGATGCGGAACTCGAGCCGCCAATCGATTCAGCCGAGCGCGAAACTCTGAGCGCTGATGACGCGCGCCTGGCGATGGTCAGCGGATGGATGATGCATTCCGGACCGGTCACCGCCGAACAGCTCGCATCTGCCTTGCAGCAGCTGGAGACTGACATCGACACCGCTCTGCTAAGGCTGGAATCGAAAGGATCGATCCTCCGCGGCAAATTTGCCCGCCGCGATGGCGTTACCGAGTGGTGCGATCGCCGCTTACTTGCGCGCATTCATCGCCTCACTTTGGGCGTGCTGCGGAAGCAGATTGAGCCTGCAACTCCGGCGCACTTCATGCGCTGGCTGCCCCGCTGGCAGCATGTTGCGCCCGGTACGCAGCTCAGCGGCGAGCGTGGACTACTGGAAGTCTTGCGCCAACTGCAGGGCTTTGAAATCCCGGCAAATGCGTGGGAGCGTCAGATCCTTCGGCAGCGCGTCAGGGACTACGATCCTGCGCATCTCGATCAGCTTTGCCTCACCGGAGCTGTGGGCTGGGGAAGGCTCTCGCCGCATCCGGCCACACTGGAGGCCGGTGCGGGAGGAAATCGTCGTGTAGTCCCGACCAGCGTCGCTCCCGTCACATTCTTCCTGCGTGAGGATTCGGACTGGATGAGCTCTGTCCGTCATCAGCAGGCGGGAGTCGAACGCTGCCTGAGTCCGGTTGCGCAAGAAGTGTATGCGTATCTGCAATCGCGCGGTGCATCGTTCTTTGCCGATATCGTGCGCGGTACGGGGCGGCTGAAGGCGGAGGTCGAGACCGCATTGTGGGAGCTGGTCGCCGCCGGCGTGGTGACCGCTGACGGGTTTGACAATCTGCGCTCGCTGATTTCGCCGAAGCGCCTGCACGGAAATACCCGCCAGAAACGACCGAGGCATGCCACCGGTCGTTGGACGATCATGCATACAGAACCGGCTCGTGATCACACCGTTGCGCTGGAAGCCACTTGCCGCATGCTGCTCGCACGCTATGGCGTCGTCTTCCGCGAACTGCTGGCGAGAGAGTCGGTGCTGCCAGAATGGCGCGAACTCCTCCTCACATTCCGACGCCTGGAGGATCGTGGTGAAGTACGCGGAGGCAGGTTCATCTCCGGTTTCATCGGCGAACAATTTGCTCTGCAGGAGGCTGTAGAGTCGCTGCGTGCTGTGCGGCGAAGTCCCAGTTCGGGAGAGACCATCACCGTCTCCGCTGCAGATCCCTTGAATCTGGTTGGCATCGTCGTTCCAGGCGAACGTGTGCCGGCCATTTCCGGAAACAGCGTCAGCTTCCGCGACGGAAATGCCCTCGAACCCGGCGGGACCATCAGCCCTGCTCTGGAATTATTGGCGACAGGATCGACCGGTGACTGAGGAGAAGAAGTCATTGCAATCGTCCTCAGGGGATGAGTTGGTCGAAGAGGTGGACTTCTATATCGAAAATGGCTTGTACGTTTTCACCGAGCACTACCTGCTGAAGCGCGGATACTGCTGCCAGTCCGGATGTCGGCATTGTCCTTATGGCTTCGCAGGCGGGAAGGTAGCAGCAAATAAGTAGGGCGGCCATTAAGGCCGCCCTGGTTCGGTAGCATCGAATTAGTAGCTCACGCTATTTATTCGGATTTGCTGCATTCGCAGAGCCGCTAACCTTGATGTGGTCTTTCACCTTCTTGCCGTTGGCGTTCTCTTTCGCGATGCGGACAGCTTCCTTGCGGTCTTGCG
>DATLKS010000276.1:0-7572 GCA_035538255.1 Terriglobales bacterium | reverse complement strand
GTACGGACCCGTACGCACGGTGATGTCGCAGGGACAGCGGGTGACCGCCTACCTATGCAAATCGCGTCTACTCGCCAAGCTGCTTTCGCCAGTCGAGATCGTCGAGTGCGGCCTCGGAGCTGCGCCAGTTTTCGCGTACTTTCACGAAGAGTTCGAGAAATACTTTGGTTCCCACCAGGCGCTCGATTTGCTTACGAGCCAAGGTGCCAATGCGCTTGAGCATCGCTCCGCCTTTGCCGATCAGGATGGCTTTCTGACCCTCGCGCTCGCAGTAAATCGCTGCGGCGATTCGCGTCAGCTTCTCGCCCGATTCGAAGTTCTCGATCTTCACTGCCACGGCATAGGGCACTTCTTGTCCGGTCTCGATGAGGACGCGTTCGCGGATCATCTCGGCCACCAGCACACGCTCGGGTTGATCCGTGATCTGATCCTTTTCAAAATAGCGTGGACCGTCGGGAAGTCGCTTGATCACGGCCTCGATCAGGGCATCTAGTCCCTGGTGTTTTGTCGCTGAAATGGGAATGATCTCGGCAAATTCGCGCAGCTTCGAGTAGCGGTCGATGATGTTGAGCAGCTCCGGTTTGTCGATTGCGTCAATCTTGTTGAGCAGCAGGATCACCGGCGATCTGACGTTTTTCAGCAGATCGAGCACGAACTCATCGCCTTTTCCGAATGGCTGCATCACATCAACGATCAGCAGCACCAGATCACGTTCCTCGAGAGCCTCGTTTACTTCCCGCATCATGCGGCTGCCCAGCGGCGAATCCGGCTTGTGTACGCCGGGAGTGTCGATAAAGACGATCTGTCCTGGAGGCCGGCCCTTCCCACCTTTCACATTTACATAGCCCTGAATGCGGTGGCGAGTAGTCTGCGGCTTATGCGTGACGATGGCGACCTTCTCGCCCACTAGAGCGTTCAGAAGCGTCGATTTTCCCGCATTGGGACGTCCGATGATGGAGACAAAACCGGATTTGAAGGACATGCTTAGCGTCGGAGCCAAGACTATTCTCTCATTCGCTTCGATGGCGAGACTTTCGTGATGTCGCCATCTCGTGATTGGGTGATTTTTTTAGGCTCTCTTCAACCCACTGTCATCCCGAACCCGCCGTCATACCATGACATAGTCGATACGTTGAATTTGCGGGTAAGGGATCTGCTTTTGATACCTCCACTCTCTGCTTCCTGCCCTGTATCCTTATTCCGCAGCTTTCGATCATGCCCAACTTTTTGATGGCGCCGAGCATTCAGTTTTTTATTGTGGCGCTTACTTCCATCTTCTTTCTTGTGGACCCATTCGCCGCGTTGCCGACATTCCTGGTGATTGCGGCCGATGCCGATCACGCCGAGCGGCGTCGATTGGCAGTGAAAGCTTCGGTGACCTGCTTCATCGTGCTCACCGCATTCGCGCTTACCGGCAGCCTCATCTTTCGCTTCTTCGGGATTACCCTGCCGGCATTTGAAATCGCAGGCGGAATTATCCTTATTTTGATGGGGCTGGAGATGCTTCAGGCGCGGCGTTCAGCGACTCACGAGACTCCCGGCGAAATGGAAGAGGGCGTTGCGAAGGAAGACGCGGGTATCATTCCGCTCGGCACGCCGATGCTGGCTGGTCCTGGAGCGATCTCAACCGTCATGGTCCTGATGGGACCGTCGCCGGGGTGGTGGCGTAGCGCCATTGTGCTCACCGCAATCACCATCACTGTGATTGCCTCCTACCTTATTCTTTCCGCCGCAGACCGCGTGCGTCACTTCCTTGGGGAGACGGGAATACGCATCCTGATGCGCCTGATGGGCCTGCTGCTAACGGCCATCGCGGTGCAGTTCATCGTGAACGGATTGGCTGGCTTAGGCCTCGTCCACAAGCAATAGCTTCAAAGATTTCAACGCCGGCATCCCACGTAAGTAGTAGAGCAGCCACAGGTTCGACCGATAGTAACTTCAAAATCAAACCCAATTTCATCTACAGTATCGGTACAGAATTAACTTCGAACGCTGAAGCCAGGCAAAAGTGAACAACCGAATTCTCATCGCGGACGATAGCGCCTTCTCGCGCAGAGTGCCTCAACTGGTGCTGGAGCAGCTCGGCCTGGAAGTTGTGATCGCACGTAATGGTGAAGAGGCCTGGAGGTTGTTGGAGCAAGCCGATGCGCCGCGCATGGCTGTCCTCGACTGGATGATGCCAGGCTGCGATGGCATCGAAGTCGTACGGCGGGTCCGCGCGCAGAAGGAGCGGCCGTACACCTATCTCATCCTCCTCACTGCCCGCAGCGAGCGAGAAGATCTTCTGGAAGGGTTGAAGGCCGGTGCAGATGACTATGTTCGAAAGCCGCTCGATGCGGATGAGCTGCAAGCCAAGATCCTGATCGGCCAACGTATCCTGAGCGTGCAACAACGGCTTGCTGAGGCCCTTGAATCCGAGCGTTACCAGGCCAGGCACGATTCCCTAACTGGGCTCCACAATCATCGCGAAATCCTGAACCTACTCGAGCGCGAACTGGAGCGCAGCAGGCGGCAGAACTGCTGCACCGGCGTCATCATGCTGGATATCGATCATTTCAAGCGCATCAACGACAACCATGGACATCAGTGCGGGGTTGCCGTGCTTCGCGAGTTCTCACGTCGTATCACGACCGTTCTGCGCCCATACGATTCCTGCGGACGCTATGGCGGTGAGGAGTTTCTGATTGTCGTGCCCCAGTGTGACCTGGCCGCCACCGAACAGATCGCCGAGAGAATCCGCTTAGTCATCGGTAATGAACCTGTGCGGTACGGCGCGTATGCGATTCCTATCACGGGAAGTCTCGGCGTGACAGTTGGCTGTAGTGGAAAGCTCTCGGCCAACAATCTGGTCAAAGCCTGCGATCAGGCGATGTACGCCGCGAAAAAGCAGGGTCGTAACCGAGTAGCCGTATCAAGTCCGTCCCTGACAGTTAAGCCGGAGCACAGCGAGAGCATTGTTCTTCGATGAATTGGCAAACGCGCCTCATTCAAAAAAACAGCTTCCCGGCAGCCTGAGTTCTAGCCACTAAGCACGCAGACGGGCAGTTCCTCGAACATTTCACGGCAGAGCACGGCATGATCTTTCGCCTTTACCCGCTTTCCCGTAAAGATATTCTCGAATTCTTCGGGCACACCTTCGGGCAACTTCAGACTCGCATCTCCCCAGACATGTTCGATTGGAGGAATCGGCTTGCCTCCCATGAGTGTGTAGGAGAGGCGTGGAACAGCAACAATCGCGGTTTCGGTGCGGCTACTATGTTCGTGCACACGCGCGAACGCGCAGACATGCTCGTTGAGCTGGGAGCTTTCGAGAGGAACATACGTCCCGTTCTGGAACAACCCAGGATATTCGCGGCGGAATTCGAGCCCGCGCATGGTGATCCACATTTTGATACAGCCATCCTGGTAGCTCTGGAGCAGGTCGCGCACCGCAGTTGCGGGATCGGAACTGCTGCGCAGATTGCCCAGCATCTGTCTACGGCTTTCAAAGTCCACCGGGCGACGATTGTCGGGATCGACCAGGCTGAAGTCCCATAGTTCCGTCCCTTGATAGATGTCGGGAATACCCGGAGAAGTGAGCTTCAACGTGGTCTGCGCCAGCGAGTTGATCATGCCAAAGTAGGACACCGGCTGAACAAAATCCTGCAGCAACGAGACAAAGCTGTTGGCGCGGACGCGTCCGCCGAGAATCGTGGCGATGAAAGTGCGCAGCGCGTCCACATATTCCGCATTTGGGTTCACCCAGCTCAAATTTACTTTTGCTTCATGAACAGCTTTGGTCATGTAATCCTGTACGCGCTGCAGGAGTTCTCCGCGATTGGCCGCATTCCCATCCCAAGGCCAAACCCCAACTAGCGTCTGATACAGCAGGTATTCTTCATTGGCATCAGGGACAACGCGTCCGTCGCTGATCGTGACTTTGTGATTGCGATTCAACCGCCGCGCACGCATCACGAAGGCTGACCAGAGCTTTGGCATCTCGGAGAGCACATTGAGCCGGGCTCTGACGTCCTCGCTGCGCTTGGTATCGTGCGTCGAGGTAGCCAACATCGAGGCAGGCCATCGCTCCGCGCGTCGCACGTTCCCGGCGTGGAACTCGGCTGGAGTCACGCCAAAATGCTTCGGCGATCCGCCTACTTCGTTCACGGATACGAACCGGTTGTACACATAGCAGACTGTATCTTCCAGGCCCTTCGCCATCACTGGTCCAGTAAGCTGCTGGAACTTCAACGCAAAATAGAGCTTGCGGCGATAAGTGGTTTCGTCGAGGCGTCCGCCTTTTAATTCAAGAGTGTCGCGCAGAAAGTCGAAGACGCGGTCAGACATTCCCGGATTCAGCCGCTTGGCTTTGCGGATGGCGAACTCGATGTACTCCTTATCGCGAGCTGTATATTCGCCGCGCTCATCGATATAGGTTCGATAAACAGGAAAGCATGCAATCGTCTCGCGGATGCTGTCGCGCAGGGTCTTGAGTGTGAAGTCGCGCGCGCGCCGATCGCTGGAGCAGATCTCACCCAGCAGGTGAGTGAGCACGTTCACTTCGCTTGCGAGCGCGTTATGCATAATCAGCTTTTTGCTTTGGTAAATCAGGGTGTCAACGTCCGCGACCTGGCCGACGAACCTCAAATAACTGCGGTCAAAGGCGCGCTCATTCGCCTTGTCGATGAATAAACCGTTTACTTGATTGGTGAAGTCGTACCCGCTGGTGCCATCGACCGGCCATTCTTCGGGCAGCTCCTCGCCCGGCTCTAGAATTTTTTCGACGACGGCATAGAGCGCATGCTTGCTGTACATCCAGTCGTGCTGCGAAAAGATCTGTTGGACCTCGAGCGAGATACCGTTCTCGGCCTCGGGAGAAGCGGGTGTCTGGCCATTGAGGCGCGCATCGGCAAACAGCATCTGCAGGCGAATGAGGTACTGCCGCGGATTGAGCATGCCGTCGCAGTGATCGATGCGCACGCCGGATATCATTTTCTCTGCCAACATGCGCCGCAGTGTGCGATGAGTGGCGGCAAAGACGCGCGGATTCTCCATGCGCAATCCGACGAGATCGTTGATATCGAAGAAGCGGCGGTAATTGATTTCCTCGCCCGAGACTCGCCAGTGCGCCAGCCGGTAAACCTGAAGTTCAAGCAACAAATGCAGCAGGTCGAAACTTCCCGCGTCACCCGGCTTGCCATTGACGTGTTCCAGAGCGCGGTCAAGCAGTTGTCGAACAACAGTCGAGTGCTGCAGCAGCTCTTGCCATTGCAGGCGGATCTGTTCCCACTTCCGGCTGCGTTGCTTTCCCTGATCGGGATCGGCGCTGCTGTGCTGAGGTAAAGAGCGAAGTTGCTCCAGCATTTCACCGAAGCAGTGAAGATCGTTGGCCGAGGCTTCATCGCGTGCCTCCGGCAAGGGGCCGAGTGCCTCGAATATCAGCGGGAGCGTTTGCGGATCGAGCGGGAAATCGTGATCGTAGTACTGGACCACGAGTTCGCCTTCCTTGTTGCGGACCTGCAGGCGGCCTTGCTCCAGTTCCTCTCCGTACTGTCCTCCCAGAACGGGAAGAAGGAGTTTATTATGCAATTCCGGCTTGAGCGGGTTCCAGTCGATATCGAAGAAATCGCCGTACTCGGATGCGCGCCCATGCTGCAGCACGTCGCGCCACCACCGCGTGCTCGTACTCACTCCCATGTGATTAGGAACGATGTCGAGAACGATCGACATATCCCGGGCATTCAGTTCCCGAACCAGCTCGCGCAGATCTTCTTCCGTTCCGATTTCGGGATTCAGACGCTCGTGATTGATGATGTCGTACCCATGCATGCTCCCCGCCCGGGCTTCGAGCAGAGGAGAGGCATACAGATGTGACACTCCAAGATCGTGCAGATACGAGACCAACTCCCGAGCTTGCGTAAGTCCAAAACCACTGTGGAATTGGATACGGTACGTCGAGAGCGGTCTGGTGCCAGGTTGGTTGACAATCTGCTCCAGGGCTTCGGTCAGACTCAGGGATTGCGATTCGACAGGCTGATCGCTCGTGCGCATGCAACTTAATTAGATGCGGAAAACCGAGGGTACAGGGGGTAGGGAACAGGGGACAGGGAAGAGAACGGGTGTTCTGTTCCCTGTCCCCTGTAACCTATGCCCTAGCTCAGCGCCTGCTCGAAATCCGCGATCAGATCGTCCTTGCCTTCCAGTCCCACGGAAATGCGTAGCAGTCCGGGAGCGATGCCGATCTTGGCCGCCTGTTCGAGGGTCATGTAGTGCAGGAAATTGGACGCGGGATGAACCGCCAGGGATTCGACTCCGCCCAAGCTTGCCGCCCGCGAGGCGAGCTGTGACCGGCTCAGGAAGCGGTCAGCCGCCTCATATCCGCCTTTGAGTTCGAAGCTGAGCATCCCTCCGAATCCGCACATCTGCCGGCGCGCCAGTTCATGCTGTGGATGGCTCTTGAGACCTGGATAATGAACAACCTTCACTGCAGCGTGGTTTTCCAGGAACTTGGCCAGAGCCATCGCGTTCTCATTGTGCTGCCGGATTCGAAGCGCGAGTGTGCGCAATCCGCGAAGCATGAGCCAGGCGTCGAATGGCCCCAATGCGGCACCAAGCAGCACATGCGTATTCCAGACCTTTGTAATCCACTCGTTGCTGCCGATTACCGCGCCGGCGATCAGGTCTGAATGGCCGCCGAAGTACTTAGTCGCGCTGTGGAAGCTCAGGTCAATCCCGAGATCGAGCGGCCGCTGGTTGATTGGCGTGGCAAAAGTATTGTCGATCAGCGTAGTGATGCCGCGCGGCTTGGCAATCGCGGCGACCGCGCGCAGATCGGTAACGGTCATGAGGGGATTGCTCGGCGTCTCAACCAATATCAACTTGGTGTTTGGCCGAATGGCCTTCTCGAACGCCGTGGAGTCCCGCTGATCGATCTGCGTGACTTCGACCCCAAATCTCGGAAGAAAGCTCTTGATCAGATTAAGCGTGCCGCCATAGTGGTTTTGTTGGGCCACGACGTGGTCGCCCTGGCTGACAATCGCAAGCACCGTTGCGCTTACCGCACCCATACCCGAGGCGGTCACTAGAGCAGCCTCAGCGCCTTCCAGCGAGGCGAGGACGCTTTCCGCCTGGTTCAGTGTGGGATTGCCGTAACGCGTGTAGAACTCCGGATGTCGGGGATGGCTGGCGCGATTGGCGAAGTCCTGCGCCGAGTCCCCGCGAAAAGTGGCGGTTTGAAAAATCGGCGCAGCAACAGATGAGGTCGAATTCAGAGCGCGGTCAGTATGTATCAGTTTTGTTTCGATAGAGGCGTTCTTCAAGTGATCAGGTTTCATGATCGATCAGTCTCAACCATAACGCCGGCTTTTCCAAGCAATGCCAACATCTCCACGGCAATGTCATACTAAGCGCCTGCTGCGTTTCCAAGCCATGTCCTCCTGAGCGCGTGATTCTGTTTCCAAACGGTGTCATCCTGAGCGCTTGACGTTGGCGGCGAAGGTCCTTGCGGTTGGTTTTGCGGCGTAAGAAGGTGCGACTAAAAACAGAACGTCGATTCGGCGGGCGCTCCCATTTTCAAAATCCGTGGAAATCCAT
>DATLKS010000275.1:0-3318 GCA_035538255.1 Terriglobales bacterium | reverse complement strand
TGACTACACCTCCGGGGCAATCGGGCGAGCGGTTGTGCTGCTCGCCATTCCGATGGTTCTTGAGATGTGCATGGAATCCGTGTTCGCCGTGTGCGACGTGTTCTTCGTCTCGCGTCTGGGACCGGATGCCACCGCTACGGTCGGCCTCACGGAATCGATGATGACGCTCGTGTACACGGTCGCGATCGGACTCTCGATCGGAGTCGCGGCCGTAGTTGCACGCCGCATCGGCGAGAAACGCCCCGATGCCGCAGCCGAAGCGGCCGTGCAGGGCATCGCCCTCGGACTCTTCGTCGCCGCCGTGGTGGCGCTGCTCGGGGTCACGTTCGCTCCACGACTTCTTGCCATCATGGGCGCGTCGGCCAGCGTTCGCAGTCTGGGCTCCAACTACACGCGAGTGATGCTGGGCGGGAGCGCCAATGTTCTTCTCTTGTTTCTCATTAACGCGATCTTCCGTGGCGCCGGAGACGCGGCGATCGCCATGCGGGTGTTGTGGTTCGCAAATGCTATCAACATTCTGCTTGGACCTTGCCTGATCTTCGGGCTGGGCCCTTTCCCACGCCTTGGCGTCACTGGCGCGGCGGTTGCAACGACGATCGGACGCGGCTGCGGCGTCCTCTATCAGCTCTATCGGCTTACTCGCGGCGACGCAAGGCTGACTATAAAACGCGCGCACATCGCGCTGCGGCCTTCTCTCATGGCGCATCTCGTCCGGCTTTCCGGATCGGGAACGTTTCAGGTGCTGGTGGGAACTGCAAGCTACGTCGGGCTGGTGCGCATTCTCTCGACCTTCGGCAGCACGGCAGTCGCGGGCTACACCATCGCGATCCGTCTGGTCGTCTTCTGGATCCTGCCTTCCTGGGGACTCTCGAACGCGGCCGCTACGATGGTCGGACAATCGCTCGGCGCCCGCAACCCGCAACGCGCCGAACGCGCCGTCTGGATTGCCGCCGGATACGACATGGCTGTCATGGGCGTCGTAAGCGTCATCTTCATCCTCTTTGCGAGTCCCATTGTGGGACTGTTTACGCACTCGGCTGAAGCAGCCGCAATCGGGGCTCAGGCGCTCCGGACGATGAGTTATGGCTTCGTCTTCTACGCTCTCGGCATGGTCGTCACGCAGTCATTCAACGGCGCCGGCGACACGTGGACTCCAACTTGGATTAATCTCTTCTGCTTCTGGGTTTGGGAGATCCCTTTAGCGTATGTACTGGCCCGCACGCTGAACTTTGGCCCGCAAGGCGTGTTCCTGGCCATCACGATCGGTTACTCGACGCTCGCGTTGGTTGCAACGCTCCTCTTCCGACGCGGACGATGGAAACAAAGAATGGTGTAAAAAACAATTCCGACCGGTCGCCACACGCAGAGACCGGTCGGAGAATGGTTAGCTTGCCTTCGCAGCCGCTTCACGCGCCTGTCGGCGGTTGCGTGTGAGGTGCGGCACGATTCCGAGCAGCCGCTCGATTACGGTGAGTTGAGCGCGGTGCTGCATTTCATGTTCTTTGGTTCCGAGCAGCAGCTCGAAGCGAGTCTTCGAGGCGCCGCCGGGCATGCGCACCTGCTCGGCCAGAATCGCTTCCGGAAGACTCTCCACCCACTGACGCCAGCGCTCTCCTTCCGTGCGCAGTAGATCTACGATCTCGCGCTTGGAGCGTGGGCGCTTTTCTTCGAGCTCTGATTTGCTAATCAGCGCTCCGAAGTCGAAGCCCTCAAGCGAAGAGAGGCGCTGCTCTTCATGTACGAAACGATCAAAGGTGGCGAGGCCAGCGATGTGCACGAGCGTTTCCGCAGCCGAGCGGCTTTCGGGCGTGGGGCGATAGCTGTAGTCCTTTTCGGGGATGTCTTCGGCAATCTGAATGGTGTTCTTGCGCACTGTGCGCATGCTCTCCACCAACTGCTTAGGTCCGTAGAGATTCATCGTTCCTCCTTGGGAATGTGCTTCGGGACAATTAACGTTGATAGCGAGCGCTGCCGGGCCGCCGCGGCTCCGCAGCGGATCACTTGCTTAACGCAAGCAGTCTATTTGAGCAACTTGCGGAATGCAAGTGATATCCACTAGATTATTTTTGTGTCGCGCAAATCACAACCCTGCCGCCGCTCCGGCTGCCCGGTAAACATCTCTCTTGAGATGATCGGCGATCGCTGGTCGCTACTCATCATTCGGGACATGATGTTGCGCGGCTTCCGCACTTATCAGGAGTTCCTAAACTCCGACGAGGGCATCGCCACCAATATTCTTGCCGATCGTCTGCGGAAACTGGCGAACGACGGAATTATTTCTACCTCGCAGGATCCAGAAGATCGTCGCAAGCTGATCTATAAGCTCACCCAGAAAGGCATGGATTTAGCTCCCGTGCTGCTAGAACTGGTCCTGTGGAGTGCGCGCTATGAGAAGAGCGACGCTTCGCGAGACATGATCCGGAAAATGGAAAAGAATCGTGCAGCTTTCCTCGCGGAGATTCAAAAGAAATGGCAGCAAGACAGAGAAGAAAGAGCGTGAATTGCACCAAATAAAGCATTTTCAGAGTGACTGTAGATTGCACTCAAGGATGATTTTATGCCAGTCCCTCCGGACATTGTCATCTCTCGGCGCTAACGAGCCAGTAATTGTGTTGAAACCGCTGGTGCGCCGCAAGCCCAATTATGGTGTCAGCTATATCCTCGCGGCGCCGCGAGGAACGACAGTTCTCACAGAGAGAATGTGAGTGAAGGCCTAAGAACCAACGCGTCTTTGAGACGAGCAGGTTTGTGGATTCAAAGTTCCCGAATTGGGCTATGGACAGCACTCTCCTGCGCAGGGAGGGATTCCCAGGAAGTCACGGTCTTCCTGAGTCATGTCCGCGCCGTGCGTTCGGCGAAAGACCAGTTTCATTCTTTCGATGACCGCTTCAGAGGGCTCCTTGGGCGGCTGAGCGTTGCCGCACTTCTCAAAGGATTTGGTTCGTTCCGCTTTCACGGAGGCTCACTCCAGATTCTTGTTTGGACTTGAAAGTTTGGATGAGCGACTCGAGCGTGAAGGTTGGATTCACATCTGAGACCGAATATCTCCTGATCTAAGCGGCTCTCGTTCTGCTGCTACGCTGCGCCCCCGTCGTGAAGTTACTCTGTGCGCAGAGCTTGCATTACATCAACTCTCGCCGCGCGAGCTGCCGGCAGAAGCGACGCAATCACCGCCGACGCGAGCAGCACGAATGCTGACACAATCAGGGGCAGCGCGCTCGCGTGCTTCAGTTCGAATAAGCTGCCTGCTACCCGAGCCAGAGCATCTCCGCAGATCGCACCGGCGACGACCCCGATGGCCGCTATGATCGCGCCTTC
>DATLKS010000274.1:0-3760 GCA_035538255.1 Terriglobales bacterium | reverse complement strand
CAGGCGCATGTATCACGGTGCGTCCTTCCCATAGAAGGTCTGTCTCCTCTGAGGGACCTTCGACCAGCAAATCGTATTCATGCCCTACGAGCCGCTGCTTCTTTTTGTGGCTGACGCTCTGCTGGACTCGCATCAGCTTCTTGCGACGTCTCTCGATTTCTGCTCGCGGAATCTTTCCGTTCAGCCGAAAGGCTCCTCCTCCTTCCTCATCGGAATAACCGAAGACACCCATCCAATCGAATTCAGCAGTGCGGACGAACTCGCACAGCTCTTGAAAGTCCCGCTCCGTCTCACCAGGGAATCCTACGATGAAGGATGTTCGCAGCGTCAGGTTAGGAATCGTCGCCCGCATCTTACCGATGGTCTTGAGAAATATCTCGGCGCCAGCGCCACGCTTCATTCGCTTCAGGACAGATGCCGACGCGTGCTGCAGGGGCACATCGATATATGAGCAGATCTTCTCGTGCGCAGCGATGGTATCGAGCAAACGTCCGGTGATCTTGTTGGGATATGCGTAAAGGAATCGGACCCAGCGAAGCTCATCGATTTCCGCCAGCCGCGCGAGCAGAAGTGCCAGCCCATCTTTGAGACCAAGGTCTTCACCATAGCAAGTTGTGTCCTGGCCGATGAGCGTGACTTCGCGCACGCCGCTTGCGACCAATCGGCGCGCCTCTATGATCACCGACTCGAAATTCCGCGAGCGAAACTTTCCGCGGAGCTGAGGAATGACACAGAAGCTGCAAGGATGGTCACAACCCTCAGCGATTTTGAGATACGCCGATGCTTTACCTGTTGCAAGCAGGCGCGGTGTTGTTTCGTTGTACAAATAGTTAGGAACATCGGAGACAGCTCCGTCCCATTCTGCGCGCGAAAAGCGTCCGGCTGCCGCACGGGCGTTGCCCTCAGGCCGAGAGTGCACGTGCACTGCGCTTGGGCGGCGATCGACAAGAATCTTAAACGGAGAATCGGATTGCGGAGCTTGCGGGCGGATAGCAGACATACCAGCAGCCTCCACGATGCGCTCAAGCTCTCCGGTACCTACTACGGAATCCACTTCGGGAATGTTCTTTTGAATCTCTGATCGATAGCGCTCTACGAGACAACCGGCGACAATCAACTTCTGTGCTCGGCCAGAGGTCTTTTGCTGCGCCATTTCCAGGATGGCATCAACGGACTCCTGCTTAGCCGAATCGATGAATGAGCATGTGTTCACGACGATGATGTCCGCCGCTTCGGCGTTCGTGGTGATCTCCGCGCCGGCCTGGTTGAGCAGCCCCATCATGACTTCGCTATCCACAAGGTTCTTCGGACAGCCGAGGCTCACGAAACCGATCTTCTTACGGGCAACGGAACTATCAGAATCAGAGTTGCTGGAATTGGCGGGACTCGTCTCAGGAAAAACGTCTAGGGGCATGCAATCTCATCATTTTAGCATCTGCCAATCTTAAAGACCCCGCATGCCGACGGTCACTTCTTGAAGGCCTCTTCAAGTTCCCGGTACAACTCAGGAAGCTTCTCAGCAGCTTCTGTAGATTCACCGAACCGCGCCTGCTCGTAAAGGATGGTAAATCTGTTTACGTGCTCTCGCATTGCCGGAGCAGTAACAGTCTGCGCGAATTCCTGCGACGTCTGCGTTCCCGACTTGCGCATCCCACGCTTTGAAAGCAGCTTCAGTGCGCGTGCGTACCAGATAGTTGCGGCTGATTGCGGTTGGAGCCTCGGTCTGCGCGTGATCCGGAACTCGCGAATCTTGCGATAGAGTTTCGGCGCAATCAGAAGGGCTGCCAGAAAAATTGCCACGGCGGCAGTCCACGAGGCCCATCGCCGCGCGTGTTTCTCGATCCTGCTGCGCAGCGCGCTGGCTCGGCGCACGCAACTTTCATATAACGCCACACACCATTCCCGCAGATGTTCAAAACCCGAGCGGCCGTGGCGTGCAGCGGTGAGAGCCAACGTGGTCTGGTGCCCACTATCGTAGTTCACAACCCATTCGTGCCAGAACTCGCGGAGGGCATCGAGGTACAAATATGCTCGATTCCATGTGCCCGGAATCGACTGTGACGCCGGAGTGGGGTCGAACGTGTGCCATCCATATCCTTTGACGTATGCCTCCACCCACGAGTGCGCGTCTTTGGCACGAATGATGTAGCTGCCGGTGACGTCGTTGTACTCTCCTCCATGAAATCCGTTCACAACCCGCGAAGGAATGCCGAGTGTGCGCAGCATAACCGCCATGGAAGAGGCGAAGTACTCGCAGTGTCCCATTTTGCGATCGAACAGAAAGTTCGCGACCGGGTCCTTTGGGGCGACAGGCGGTAGTTGCAATGTGTATTTAAAGGAAGTCAATAGATAATTCTCGATCGCTAACGCTTTTCGATAGTCGGTGCTTTCATTCGCGGCGATGCGCTGAGCCAGGGGAGCAATACGGGCATCGAGATACATTGGCAGTCTGAGGTAGTCATCTTCGACGCCTGGATCGCCGGCAGTGTCGAGAGTCGCCGGCATTTGCCCAGGAAGTTGAGACAACACACCGTAATCGGTGACTGTGCGGGACAGGTCAGCATTGAAGATCGTACCTGTGGAATCGATGCTCACCATCTGGTAACGCCCGTTGATTAGGACGGCCTCGGGCAATACAAAAAACACCCGCGATCCAAATGGCTCCAATGAGACTCTGTAGCGTACGTGCTGTACACCGCCATGGCGGGGCACAGCGGTCATCGCAGGCAGCATTTCGTTGCTGTTGGAAACTATCGAACCTCGCTCGCGGGGCCCCGTCCATTTATGTCCATCAAAGTTGGTGAGGGCGATACCGCGCCATCGGAGATCGCCAGGAACTCGCGTCCCTGGGGCAAATTTTACGTGCATCACGATTTCGCCTGACTGCTGTATCTGTCCGATTTCTCCGAGGCGCACCTCTTCGCTGAATCCCGTGGACAAATCGCTCTGGGCGGCGAATGTGCTCAAATATCCGGCAGAAAACTTACGAGGAATCAGAAAAAATAGCGCGATGGTCCCGACAACGATCGTCACGACCAGCAGAACGCAGGCGCCGGCTACGGAGCTCGGGAGGCGCCGCAAGTCACGAAGTTCGCGGCCTGTACTGGGCACGTGAGGTTCGGCAGCGATCCAGGCACGGCGCATTTCCATGGTGACAAACGTCAAGACCGCCAACAGCACAAACACGCAGAACGTGCCGAAAAAAAGCGAGTCCACTGTCAAAACCGCAGCCGTGAGCACCATGCCGAACGAGAGCACACCGAGATACACGTAGTCGCGGTCGCGATGCACGGAAAAAATCTTCACCATGGCGGCGAACAGCACCATGTGCACAATTGCGCCGAGAAAATTTCGTGAAAGGAAGAAGTAATCGACTGCGAAGAAAAATAAGTAACCGAGCGTGAGATAGTTGGTCCAATGCTCAGGAATCAGCACGTCGCTCTGGCGAATGAGCATATAGCCTCTCACCACCAGTGCGAATAGGCCGAGTAGCACGGAGGATCCGTCCAGCTTGCCCGTGCCCGCCAGCATTGAGAATCCAGTAAACAACAGCAGGTAGAGGGAAATCTCGAAGAACCGCTGGATTACGGGATGAGCGCTACGAGCCTCAGATGAATTGGCTAAAGGCATGCCGATGTTGTCCCAGTTTAACCCGAGTGCGTCGGCAGCTTTGGAAGCTTGGGCAAATGGCCCTAAATTCGGATGTTAATATCGAAAGGTCAGGCTCCGGGTCCCACGCGATGTAATCCTGTGAACCCCG
>DATLKS010000273.1:0-3261 GCA_035538255.1 Terriglobales bacterium | reverse complement strand
TAACAATCCGCTGCTTACACCGGCTTCTTTCAAATCACCTGCGAAAGACTATGTTGTAGTCGAACCGGAATATCACAACGTGAAAACGCCCGATCTACCCGGCTCAACCAAAACGTCGCTTGCGCGTCCTGCCGAAGCTGCAAGAATGCTTGGAGCAACGCCTGCCGTAGAAATTCCTTTGAGCGGCGGGTCCTCTTCGGGTGCGATGAAGCCTGAAGCAATGAGAGCGGGCATGATGCAGGCGGCCCAGCAAGGTAGCGCCGGAAACGCTCAGGCATCGAATGCTCTGGCCAGCACGGCCAACTGCAACACTGGCCGTTACACCGGCGAGCCCATCTCGGTAAATCTTAAAGACGTAGATCTGAAGGACTTCTTTCGGCTTATTCACGAGATCAGCGGCTTGAACGTCGTACTCGATCCCGGTGTAACTGGAACCCTCACCATAGTGCTTGATGATGTTCCGTGGGACCAAGCCTTGGCGATCGTTCTGCAAAACAACTCGCTGCAGTGCCAGTTGAGTGGCAACGTGCTTCGCATTGCTCTGCCAGACACCCTTCGCAAGGAAGCCGAAGCTATCCGAGCCACACAAGAGGCTCAGGCGCTGGCTGTAGATCGCGTAACCGTGACGCGTTATCTGAGCTATGCTACGGCGAAGAACGTCGTGCCAACGTTGAAGGCGTTCCTCTCAAAACGCGGCGATATCATTGCTGATGATCGGACAAATTCCATAATCATCCAGGACATTCCTACCGTGATTCCTGGCATCGATCATCTCATCGGCGAACTTGATCGCAAGTCACAACAGGTGGAAATAGAAGCCCGCGTCGTGGCCTCGACTCGTAGTTTCGCGAGAGAATTAGGCGCTCAATTTGGCGCCGGTTGGGGGAATGGACCAACAGCAGTCGGAGGTGCTGGCGCCGTGGGAAACAGTCCCCTGACTCGCGGATATATATTTCCACCACCCTACTTCACGATCCCGGGCGTGCCACCTCCGGACTTTTCACAACTTACACCTGGCAAGCCTTTGCCAGTAACCAATGCCTCCATCCCCCTGTTCTCCAGCTTGGGTGTAGTAGGACCCACGAGTGGGCTTAGCCTTTCGAATGTAGGGTCGGCTTATCGTCTGGACACAGTTCTTACGGCAGCCGAGACAAGGGGCTTGTTGAAAATTCTCTCTCGTCCTCGTGTTGTGACTCAGAACAATGCAGCCGCTCTGGTTCGTCAAGGTGTTCGAATCCCGATAGTGACAGCGGCGCAACTCGGTGGACCTCCGACGACGACTTACGTCGATGCCTTTCTGCGACTTCAGGTCACGCCGCAGATCACAGCGGCGAATACGATCTTTTTGAATGTCGATGTCGAGAACACCACGCCGAACTTCTCTGTACAAATATCTGGGAACCCCGAATTGATTACGCAACAGGCGACTACACAAGTACTGGTCGTAGATGGTGGAACAGTCGTCATCGGCGGAGTCATCCAGACGCAAGACACCATCAATCGTGATCAAGTGCCATTCCTAGGGGACGTTCCAGTGTTAGGAAATCTGTTCCGTCGCAAGACGGTCAGCACTACAACCCAAGAGCTGATCTTCTTCATCACGCCGAGAATTCTTCAGTCTTAACTGCTCAATCCCAAGCTCCAAAGGCCTCCAGTGACAAGAGAGTACTGGAGGCCGAAGTTTTTGCTTGGAGACTGAAATGTTTACGGCGGTCGCATCCGAAAAAGTCAAGGGCCTAATCAGTGTCATGAAACTGCGCCACCCACAAAGCAGTCTGCAAAATTTCGCTAAAAACGAGAACCTCGATGCGCTGTTGATCAGCAATCTCACAAATATTCGCTATCTCTGCGGCTTCAGCGGCAGCTCCGGTGCGCTGGCGCTTGCGCGCGGGAACTGGGCGTTCTTCACCGACGGACGCTACACGCAACAGGCTAACAAGCAGGTGCGAGGGGCTTCTGTGCAGATTGGCTCGGCTTCACCGACAACGTTGGCAGCGCGCTGGATCGCCGGCAGAATGAGAGGAAAAACAGCAGCGCGCATTGGCCTCGAGGCCGAATTCACCACGCTCGCAGTGAAGGACCGTATCAGTTCGGAATTACGCTGTTTGCTTGGCAGGTCCAGATATCGGCTGGTTGCAACCAGTGGAATCGTAGAAAAGCTTAGGAGCAGAAAGGATCGTCGTGAGATAGAGCAAATTCGTAATGCGGTGGACCTGGCCTCCGGAATTTTCCCGAGAGTACTTCTGGCGACTCATTCTGGTACTACCGAGAACGAAGTCGCGGCAGAAATTGAGTATCTTGCGCGGCGCACGGGCGCGGAGAAGATGAGCTTTGACACCATCGTCGCCTCTGGTCCTAATTCCGCATTGCCGCATGCCCGACCAACGCAGAGCAAGCTTGGGAGCGGATTCGTCGTCCTCGATTATGGTGTTATACTCGGCGGTTATTGTTCCGACATGACGCGCACCGTATTGGTCGGCCGTACCGGCAAGGAGGCGCGTCGCATCTACTCGGCGGTGTTGGAGGCGCAGCTCGCCGGTATCGCTGCCGTTCGAGCTGGAGTGGAAACTCAAATTGTGGACGCAGCCGCGCGCGGTGTGCTGCGCAAGCACAGGCTCGATAAGTACTTTACGCACTCGCTCGGACACGGAGTAGGACTTGAGATCCACGAGCCTCCGCGGCTGGCGAAAGGACAAAAACAAAAGCTGGAAGCCGGGATGGTCGTGACCATCGAACCTGGCGTTTACATTCCGGGTAGTGGCGGGGTGAGGATTGAAGACATGGTTCTGGTCACTCAGAACGGCTGCGAAGTCCTCACTCCCACTCCAAAGGAACTCACAATCTGCTGAAAGCACTGTGGCACAGACGCCCTCGCCTGTGAACCATGATGTCGTTACAGCCGAGGGCGGTTGTGCCACCTTCAACCAGAATCCATGAATCAAAAAGAACTCAGAGAGCTGATCGAGTTCCTGAAAGAGCAAGATATCGCCGAGTTTGAGTTGGAACGCGGTGATGTGAAAGTGCGCATCAAGCGAGGGACACCGATCGCCATGATGCCTCCTGCGCTTCAGCCCTCGCCCTCGGTGGTGGCGGGCACAGCGAGCACCGCCGGCGAGGCACTGCCGAATGCGCCCGCAGCCGCGAAGGCGCAAGCGCCGGAAGAGGGCCTGCATCAAGTGAAATCACCGATCGTCGGTACGTTTTATGAGTCGCCTTCGCCGGGCTCGCCTCCCTTCGTAAAAGCCGGGGACACAGTAGAGG
>DATLKS010000272.1:0-1629 GCA_035538255.1 Terriglobales bacterium | reverse complement strand
CCATTGGCTGAGAACTTAGCCATGGCATTCTTCATCACCGCTCCCATGTCTTTCATCGTGGGTGAGCCCATTTCGGAGATGGTTGCACGAACTACGGTCGTGATCTCTTCCTGGCCGGCGGCTTTGGGCAGATAGCCTTCTATGATTCCAATCTCGGCTGCTTCCTTGTCGGCCAGTTCCTTGCGCCCGCCCTTCGTGAACTGTTCTATCGAGTCTTTCCGCTGCTTGATGAGCGTGTTTAGCACGGCCATCGCTTCCTGGTCGTCGAGTGGACCACGTTTGTCGATTTCTTTGTTCTTGATCGCAGACTTCACCATGCGCAACGTGCTCAAGCGATGTTCCTCGCGGGCTTTCATCGCGGCAGTGATGTCCTGGGTAATGCGTTCAGAGATGGTCAAGGTGGAGCTCCTCTTCCTGTACGCTCACCTCAAGTATAGCGACGGCTACTCGTCGCCACGCACCTGCCATTCGGGAAGGGATTCAAATTCCGCCAACTTTTCCACACCATGCTCTTCGTACCAGTTGCGCCAGACTTTAGCGTCAGAAGGCAGATTTACTTCTGTAATTTCTTGCATGGCGAGAAATGACCAATTACGCATTTGGGAATTTGTTGTTGAGTTTTCAGCCAGCTCAAGAAATTTGGGAAAGATGCGCATGCGTTGCTTTCGCGTGAAATCGCCGCCCTCGGCCATGTTGCAGCCCGCACGGTCGCGCACGTTGTAGGAAGGGTCGCTTACGAAAATGTCGAAGAGACTATCAAGCGCCTGATCTGTTCCCACGAAGCCGAGACCCTCTGTCGCCCATTGGCGCACCTGAGCGTCAGGATCACTATGGGCGTAGTCCAGCAAGGCTGCGCGTATTTGTTCGGGCTCTACGCCTCGTCCGCCCAGCATTCCAAGAAACCAAAGGTCGTAAGCACGCGAACTTGCATCGTGCTTTGCTCTGTCGAGCAGGATCTGAACGGCGTCACTGTCCCTGCTCCAACCATCCATGGCGAGCATCATGTCGGAATAAGCGTACCGAACGCGCAGATCACGCGAGTATTGCGCGCGGTTGAGCAACTGCTTCATGCGAGCACTCTCTTTCACGCGGCCTTTGTAATCGGCAAGATGGCTCTCGAATAGATCGAGCGCTCGCTGATCGTGTTCAATGCTTCGCTCGAGCAACTCCTCGGCTTGATCCTGCAGAGGCAGTACGGAGATTCGCTCGGCATCTGCGTCAGTCATTGGAGCGAAAGTGCGCGGGAGAACCTGGACAGCGGTGGTTTTCGGGCGGACGCTGGTGGAAGCATGCGTCGCACGCGAGATTGGTAGTACAAACCTGCTCACGATGAAACCAAGCCAGGCGACGAAGATGACAACTGCAATCCATGGCGACCCTCGCCGGGCTGGAAGCGCATTCGGCGCTGGTGTTACGCCGCGCTGAGGTGGCGGTCCATAGAAATCGTTGAATTCGACGCGGGTGTCTTGCTTCAGGCCCGCCAAGGTCTCGATCTGAGATACGAGCCAGCGCGCCTCCTGACGGTCGGCGACGCCATCGACCAGGTTCAGCTTGCGGCCTGCTTTGGTTGTCAGCCGAAGGGAGTACCAGCTCTTCGTCCCAGACTGCATGCTCGCGACAGGATGGATT
>DATLKS010000271.1:0-5361 GCA_035538255.1 Terriglobales bacterium | reverse complement strand
AAGGCAGAATAATGAACTCCTGCCAATAGACGATCCAGTATCCGGAGAAGATCAGCAAGAAGAGCATGAAACGCGGGTTTGAGATGACCGTCCCAAAATTTCGCAGAGCCTGACCCAAGCTCGCGGTCTGGATTTCGCCCGAACGTCTTGGCTCTCGAAAGAACAAGAGCACTGCAAAGAACATCAGAAACACGCTCAAGGCCGCCACACGAAAGACGTTTTCCACGCTGATGTGCTGGTGCACCCAAGACGCAACGTAAGGTCCGGCGGCACCGCCGATGTTCACGAGCGTGTAATAGATCGAATAGCCAATCGAGCGGACATTCTCGTTCGAAGCTCGGGCGGTGGTGCCGACGACCGACGGCTTTACCAATGCAATCCCCAGAGCTGGAAGCATCAGAACTACCGTCACGAGCGCCACTAGTGGCACGTGATCCCGAACAGGCGCGAGCCATGGAGCTTTTAGCGAACCGAGTAGGAAATAGGAGCAACTCAGAATGAAATAGGCCAGCGAGAGCGCGCGGCGGAATCCGAGCCGGTCGGCGACGGTCCCGCCGAAAGCCGCAAGAAACCAAACCAGGCCGCCGAACAAGCCGGTGAGTCCGCTGGCTCGTTCGACCGGAAACATTAGCGCCTCGTGCAGATAACGTGCGAGCGATGCAAACGCCGCATAGTAGGAGAGCCGCTCAAATAACTCGGTAATGTTAGCGACCCAGAATGGGCGATCAAAGCCAGTTCGGATTTCGCTCAGGCGTTCAGAAAAAGACAAAATTGCATTCCTCGATTCGAAGTGAAACAGGAACAACACTGTACACCTGTATGAATCAGCGACATTGAGAATGTGAAGCTTCCCAAAATCAACGTTGGTCTTCCAACCAGAACCATCAGCGGCGCTCGCCGAAAATTGCAGTGCCGACGCGCACACAGGTTGAGCCTTCTTCGATGGCAACTTCGAAGTCGTGCGACATGCCCATCGAAAGCAGTCCTGTTTCGGTCCCTGGCAACCTACGAGCCGCGATGCCGTCGCGCAGCTCGCGTAACCGGCGAAAGTACAGACGCGCTCCTTCCGGATCGTCGGTGAACGGGGGAATCGTCATGAAACCCTGAATCCGAAGGTGGGTCAGACGCGGAGCCGCCGCCAAGAGCTGTTCTAATTCGGGAGAATCGGGCGAGAGGCCGGCCTTGGCGGGATCGCCAGTATTTATCTCGATCGCAAGCGACATGGGCTCTCTTCCTGCGCGCTCGACTGCAGCGTTGATGCGCTCCGCCAGCCGAAGTGAGTCAACAGAATGAATGGCAGAGAACAGTTCGATAGCTTTGTTTACTTTATTCGATTGCAATCGGCCGATGAGGGCGAAGGTCGCACCATCCAGCTTGGATAATCGCTCCTGCTTGGCCGCGAACTCCTGTACACGATTCTCGCCGAAGCAGCGGAGACCTGCCGCGTAAGCGGCCAGTATCGTTTCGGACGGTTGAGTCTTGGTCACGGCCATGAGCGTGACTTCCTCCGAACGTCGCCCCACGCGGCGAGCGGCAGCCTCGATGCGCGCTCGAATGGCCGCTATTTTCGCCGGTAGCTCGGCAGCGCTTTTTTGCCGATCTGGAGTCGGGACCATCATTCAGAGCGTTTTACAACATGAAACAAAAATATATTTCTGCGATCCCGAAAGCTAAAGGACTTACGCGCCGAGATCCCGACAAAATCCCGAAATTCCGAAAGTGAGGTTCGGGATCTCCCCAGGTTCTCGGGATCAGTTCGGGATTGGTTCGGGATTGGTTTAGAGGCGAAACTGTATGACAGAGACTGAGAAGCCTTGCTCATGCCATTCACCTGTTCGGACTTGATGCTCACGATTACATTTCCAGTGCTACCGCGAACTCACCCCGCAGATCAATAGTGATGCGTTGTTCTAACGATTTTTTCGCGCAAGCAGATCAGTGGGTTACAGAGATCGCCAAAAAATATTATCGCGATCCGTCGTTCGCAACAGAAACACGCAGTGTTGTTGTGGAAATTGGCGGTGTGGGTGTGGATCCTAATCCGAGACTCCGAGCAGTCGGCTCATCTCTTCGTATAAAAATCCTTGGCCGGCACGATAGGGCTGGATCCACTTGCCGTCGATCACAAATTGTGGAATAGCGCGCTTGCCGACATTTTTCACCAGCTCATCAACGGCGCCGGGAGTGCTGTCGATATCGACCTCGCGGAAGGGAATATTATGTTTTTTCAGAAAGTTCTTGGCTTCGCGGCAATCGCGGCACCAGAACGCGGTGTAAACGGTCAAATCCATTCTTCTATCCTAGCTGAAACCAACCTCGATACCGTCCACCCTCGGCCGGGCTTTCGATGGATTTTGTGATTTGGCGATTTCGTGATTTGGTGACGGAAAATCACGCAATCGCAAAATCACGAAACCGCGAAATCTACCAATGCAGCCGGGGCTGCAGCATCGATGTCAGATTCTCACGATCTCTCCACCGGAGTGTCGCTCGGCAGTCCCCACTCAGCCCAGGAGCCGTCATATACAGCCACATCCGATTTGCCTAGCAGGTGCAGGCCGAAGGCGAGTACACAGGCTGTAACTCCCGAGCCGCAGCTTGTGACTGCAGGTTTATTCAGATCGAGTCCTGCGGCATTGAAGCGGCGCTTGATCTCCGCTTGCGGCAGCACCGTTTGCGAGTTTGGATCGACGAGCTGATCGTAGGGAAGATTAAGGCTTCCGGGGATATGCCCGGAGCGGCGGCCGGGCCATACTTCGGGAGCGGTTCCGTCGAAGCGCTCTTTGGAGCGTGCATCGATCAGTTGCTCGCGATGATCCCTGATGATCCTCAGTACATCGTTCTTGCTGCGGACCATCTTGGGATTGAATTTCGCGGTGAAGCTGCGAGGCGCAATGTTCGGCTCACCGCTTTCAAGCGTGCGTCCCTCCGCGCGCCACTTTGCCAACCCTCCATCGAGGATGGCGACATTCTCGTGACCAAAGATGCGGAACATCCACCATGCTCGCGGAGCGGACCTCAAACTCTCCCTGTCATAGAGAATGATGCGATCGCTGCTGCCGATTCCAAGTTGCCCAACAGCCCGCGAAAACCCTTCCGCGGACGGCAACATGTGTGGCAATGAAGTTCCCTTGTCGGCGATTTCATCGATGTCGAAGAACACGGCACCTGGAATGTGCTCTTGAAAAAATTTCTCTCGCGCGTAGGGCGGCTTGCTGCCAGGCATGTCGAAGCCGACTTCGACAACTCGAATATTTGGCGATCCAACAATCCGCGTCAGCTCCTCCGTGGAGATCAGCGAATTCGAATTCTGGTATGTGCCGTCAGTTTCCTTCATTCTCCCGATTGTAAATAACTGCGTTTAGAATGATGCGATTGCCCATGAACCATTCATCCTCCGAAGTAGATCTGCGCGCAATCGCGGAACAAGTTGTTCGCGCGCGAGGATTCAATCCGCAGTTTCCGCCTCCAGTCCAGCAGCAAGTTGGACAAATCCAATCGCATCCGCCGGCGATTACTCCGAATGGAAGCATTCGTGATCTACGGTCTCTGCTGTGGTCTTCGATCGACAACGACGATTCCAAGGACCTCGATCAAATCGAGGTTGCGGAGAGAATCGGCGAAGGCCAAATCAAAGTGCTGGTCGGAATCGCCGATGTCGATACTTTCGCCGGCAAAGACTCGCCCATCGACGCGCACGCAGCGAGAGAAGCAACGACGGTGTACACCGGCGTGCGCGTGTTTCCCATGCTGCCCGAGCAGCTCTCGACGGGGCTTACGTCGCTGCTGGAGGGAGCAGACAAACTTGCTGTCGTGACTGAGTTCGTGATCGACGGTGATGGACAGATTCAGTCCTCTAATGTGTATCGAGCGATCGTACGCAATAAGGCGCAACTCACGTATAGCGCGGTTGGGGCATGGCTGGAGGGCAAAGGCAATTCCAGCAGCAAGGTGGGGGCATCGCCTGAGCTGCAGGCGCAGATCAAGCTGCAGTCTGAGGCTGCGGAGAAGCTGAAGAAGCAGCGATTCCTCCATGGAGCTCTAACCATCGAAAGCACGGAGCTGCAACCGATCATGTCGGGTGATCAAATCGTGGGCGTCGCTGAGCGGGAGAAAAATCGTGCCAGCGAGCTAATCGAAGAGTTGATGATCGCAGCCAACGAATCGATCGCGCGCATGCTGGAAGCAAAGAAGGTCGCATCGATACGGCGCGTCGTGAAAACGCCGGAGCGATGGGATCGGATTGTCCAACTCGCGTCGCAGCACGGCGGAAATCTTCCCACGCAACCCGATCCCAAAGCGCTGAACGATTTTCTTATAAAGCGAAAGACGGAGGATCCCGATCACTTTGCCGATGTTTCGCTAACGGTCGTGAAGCTCATGGGACCAGGCGAGTATGAGCTCGAGCGTCCCGGAGATGCCAAAACGGGACACTTTGGTCTCGCTGTCCAGGACTACACGCACTCAACGGCCCCGAATCGCCGCTTTCCCGATATGGTGACGCAGAGGCTGATCAAATCCGTCCTGGCGGGGACGCCTTCGCCATATTCAGATGACACACTTAATGCCATCGCGAAGAACTGCACCGAGCGACAGGATGCCGCACGCAAAGTTCAGCGTGATATGCAAAAGCGAATCGCCGCTGTTGCCCTAAAGAACAGCATTGGACAGATCTTCGACGCAATCGTTACCGGCAACAATGAACATGGTACATTCGTGCGCATCATGAAACCGCATGTAGAAGGCATGCTGGTCGGCGGACACGACGGGGTGGACGTTGGCGACAGGCTGCGAGTGAAGTTGGTGAATACGGATGTGAGAAGGGGATATATAGACTTTGTGCGCGAGTAGGGCATTTCTTTGTTTCCAGGTTCCACTTCGACTTGTCATCGCGAGCCGAATTCTTTGCGCGAGGGATCTGTTTTTCGTTGCCCGCGAAAAGCAGATCCCTCACTCCGCAATTGAGATCGCATAACCACTGACATCCATTAGCGGAGTTCGGGATGACAATTCAAAAAGAAAGCAGCGGAAACAGGCCGTGACGTACACTACGTCACATCTGGATTCATCGACTTCGCCTCATCCCACGTAATGCGCCGTTTGTTACGGTATGCAAGATTCGCCATGTGACCGGCGACGGCCGAGAGATATCCAATCTCCACTGTTGCATTTGGCTGCTTACGCGAACGGACACAGTCGATCCAGTTCTGCATGTGGTTCTGGTCGGGAGTCTCGCCGGTGAGCGCTGCTCCGTCTTTGCGATTTACTTTTTCGGGGTAATAGCGTGTGGCAGACTGTGACCGGCCGGTCACCATGTTCTGTTCGCCCGCGACGTGCTCGATAGTGCCATCGCTGCCCAGG
>DATLKS010000270.1:0-3401 GCA_035538255.1 Terriglobales bacterium | reverse complement strand
TTGCTGAAGTAGCGCGACCAAGGAGAACGCCTCGCCTTGCTCATCTATTTGTGTTTTTGTTCGCGAGTACCTGCGGATGGGCACAAGATGCGCAGCCAGCCCCCTGCTCTAGCCCGTCATCGACGCTGCCGCTAATGACTTACGAGGAAGATGTTCAATATCTCGCGAAGCCTGAGTGTCGAATCAACCTTACCGATTCGATTCAGTTCATTCCGCTCGATGGCAACAACGAGAGCCGTTATCTCTCGTTTGGCTTCTGGCTTCGGGAACGCGGCGAATACGAAAGCAACCCAAACTTCTCAAACAGACCTAGCGGCAATGCATATCTGCTCCAGCGCTACTTACTGCACGCCGATCTGCACCTGAGTGAACGTTTCCGCTTCTTTGGTGAACTGGCAAGCAGTCTATTGAACGGCAGGAACGGATGACCACGACCAGGACTGGACGAGGAAAAGATGTACATCCACCAAGGTTTCTTCGATCTTGGTCTTTGGAAATCCGGTCGCGACAGCCTGACCTTAAGGGCTGGACGTCAAGAAGTCGCGCTCGGATCAGAAAACTTAGTTTCTACTCGCGATGGTCGCGATATTCGGCGCAGCCTCGACGGCGGCCGCCTTACATGGGTGAAGGGAGGCTGGACTGTTGATCTACTTGCCCTTAGACCAGTCCTGAACAATCTTGGCTACTTCGACAATCCACCCGACCATACCGCCGGTTTCTGGTCTGTCTATGCAGTCCACCCCATCAGATTTATTCCAAAGGGAAAAGTCGACGTCTACTACATGGGCCTCGATAACAAGAGTGTGCCGTTCGACGGCAAAGGGACCGGCCGCGAACAGCGGGAAACAATCGGCACACGACTATCGGGAACTACCGACCACTGGGATTACAACGACGAGTTTACCGGCCAGTGGGGCTGGTTTGGCTCTGGTGATATTCGAGCCTGGGCGATCTCGACGGAGCACGGTTATCGGCTCGACTCAGCTCCTCTAAGTCCAAGGTTTGCCTTACGAGCTGGTGCCTACAGCGGTGATCGGAATCCATCAAGTCACACTCACGGAACATTCAACTCGATCTACGACAAGGGTCCTTATTTCAGCTATGCGGAACTGTTCGCGAGACGCAACCTGGTTGCGTTGCAGCCATCCGCGACCTTGAACTTGAAGAGGTCCGTCTCTCTGACGTTCAACCCAGCCTTTTTTTGGCGCGAGAGCACGAGCGATGGACTGTACAGCATCGGCAACACTGTCATTGTTTCAGGCTTGAAAAGTAATGCGCGGTACATCGCTACACAGGCCTCCGCACAACTGCGGTGGAGTATGACTCGCAACTTGACCTGGTTTACGGAATACGCCCACTTCTTTCCCGGCGACTTCATAAGACAGGCCACACCTGGGCACAACCTCAACTATTGGACCGGATGGCTGGACATCAGGTACTAAGGCTGAACTAATTTAAAGAGGAACCAAAATGGGAGTTACAAGCACAACGATAGGTAACGTTGCACAGGCTGCCCCGTCCAGAGCCGAAACAAAGGCTACGATTCCGGCGTGGAAGGCAGTAGCGCCGCTCGCGATAACTATCGTTATTGCTTTCTTCCCCGCGCCCTGGGGACTAGCTCCGTATGCCTGGCGATTTTTTTCAATCTTCGTGGGTGTAATCGTTGGCCTCATTCTCGAGCCGTTACCCGGAGCCGCGGTAGCAATCATCGGCATAACGGCAACTACAGTTCTCGCACCTTTTGCGTTGTTCAGTCCGCAACAGTTAGCGCAGTCGGGCTTTCATCCAGCGAGTGCTGCTCTGGCCTGGGCGCTGTCCGGCTACAGCAATTCGACGGTGTGGCTGATATTCGGCGCCTTCATTCTGGCGCTCGGCTATGACAAGACCGGACTCGGTCATCGCATTGCTCTGATTATCATCAAGCGCATGGGCAAGAGCACCCTGTTGTTGGGTTACGGTATTGCCTTGGCCGACCTGATGCTGGCGCCGTTCATACCTTCGCCCACCGCGCGCAGCGGAGGCATCATTTACCCCATCGCGAACGATCTGGCCCTCGATTACGGCTCCAAACCGAACGACGCGTCCTCGCGCCGGGTTGGATCCTATCTCATGTGGGTTGCGATTATGACCACATGCGTGACAAGTTCGCTGTTTCTCACGGGAGCCTCATTTAACTTGCTGGCCGCTGGATATGTTGAAAAGCTTGCACACCTTGACTTGAGTTGGACTGACTGGTTCATCACTGCCGCCCCGGCAATAATTCTGCTCCTGATTCTCGTCCCGCTCCTGAGTTACTGGCTCTATCCGCCAGAAGTAAAGCGGAACGGTGAGGTTTCAAAGTGGGCGGCGACGCAACTGGAAAAGATTGGACCGCTAACGCGGCAAGAAATGATCCTCGCAGGCGTTGTTGTCCTTTCCCTTGTACTGTGGGTTGGAGGAGGCGCCTACGTCGGTGCCGCCACCGTCGCATTCATAGCCGTCTCTTTGATGTTGATCACGCGAGTGCTCACCTGGAATGACGTCGCAGCGCATAAGCGTGCCTGGACGACGTTTGCCTGGCTTGGCGCGCTGATTGCGCTGTGCGACGGGCTGAACCGCGTCGGCTTCGTGAAGTGGTTCGCTGAGGGCATCGCCGCGCACATGCGAGGATTTTCGCCGCACCTCGCAATGATCATCCTGCTGGTCCTGTTTTTTGTTGCGCATTATGTGTTCGCCAGCGTGGATGCGTACACAACGGCGCTGCTGCCAGTCATTCTGTTAACTGGCGCTGCCATTCCCGGAATTCCCGTAAAGGAATTCGCCCTGCTGCTGTGCATGGAATTGGGAATCATGGGAGTCATTACGCCATTCGCGGATGCTGCCAGCCCAGTTTATGCCAACAGCGGTTACTTGCCCGCGAAGGACTACTGGCGTCTGGGAACGATTTTCGGAGCCATCTTCCTCGTGTTGTTCCTTGGCATCGGCGTGCCCTGGGCATCCCTGCTCTGGAACCGATGAGCCGAAGGAGTCTCGAACGTGCGTTCAGCCTGGAGGCGAACAACGTTGCTAGTTGTTCTGCATGGCGTGAGCTGTGCACTTGCGCAGAGTGCGCCTGCATCGGCTGATCGACCGTGGCACACGGCCGAGGAGCGGAAGATCGAGGCAGACGCGAAGCAGTTCTCCGATTTCAGGTTCAATTTGGATCCGGCGAAAACCTACTCGTTAGCGGAGCTAATCGATTTGGCTGAGACGCACAATCCCGATACCCGCGTGGCTTGGCAACGCGCGCTGTCGCAGGCAGCGGCTTTAGGAGTTGCGCGCAGCGAGCTATATCCGACCCTCGCGGCTGCGGCACTCTCTGAGGTCAATCGTTCCGAGGCCTATTTGGCAAACCGCTTCTTCCGTCAAACTATTGGAGACTT
>DATLKS010000269.1:0-2394 GCA_035538255.1 Terriglobales bacterium | reverse complement strand
AGTCGCACGAGGCGGCGAGATGGCGGCCCAATCGGTCGGGGTCGCTGCGGGCGCTTATCCGCTTCCCGAATTAATTTGGTTTGATCGCCCTTTTTGAGCGCCTGTCGGGTTTAGGTGAACGGACTAGCTCCCATACCTGGCGCCAATCCATCTGACATTCACTCTGGCATTTGAACTCTTTGCCGATTCCACCCATTCTTCCGCCACACTCAGGGCACACCCAATTCATAATGCCGGACATCACATCTGTACTCGCTCTTTCTCCGCTCCACCTCATCAACTGCATACTGACCTCACGAATAGAAAAGCACTCGCGGACCGTTGAATGCATGTGCTGTTCCAAAACGCGAGGAGAGAGTTTGTTGTCTGATCAAAATGCGATGAGCGTTTTGCATTAGCACGCAACGTAGTTGTGTGAAGTCCGAAGCCTGTCGAAATGCGGACATCCTGTCAACCGCAGGACGCTTACCTGACCCTCATAATGCGATCCCCAACCACGCAGTCGCCCCACGCCGCTAAAAATACGCAGTTAAGTCGCATGGCGCTTGATTGGAAAGCGATTTGCCAGCGACAGGTGCTCCAGGTTGTCTCGAGTGAAACAGCTTGTCCATTGAGGATCAGAGGTGTGCCAGAAGTATCCGCATCCTTTTTGCGACGCTTTTTGGGTGACCAGCTATTTGAAGTGAGGTGATGTCCTTCCGTGGACACATTGTCCAATGGCCGTCGTCATCCTCTCGTGGGGCTTGACCTTCAAAGATCTCAGGCTGAGAAACAATTCCCCACACGCCACTTCGGCCGCATTCATTACCAATTCGCCTCGAAGAACTAGTTTGGAATGTCGGTTGCTACTGCTCAAGACATATCGAACACGGACATGAGTGAGGGAGGATGCGGTCGTGAACGAGTTGCTTAGTTTTCCGGGCTTGCGGTACGCAGTAATAGAAGGACTTCATACCGAAACTGGTCATGAACGCATCGTGATTGCGTACCCCAGCGAGGAATCGCTGCGCGATCTCATAGCCGCGCCTTCCATCGTCGCGTTCGGCTTCTCTTCTCGCGAGGAGGCGGTAGCGGGTAGTGGAGCTTGCATCCCGACTGCCGTCGCTTACCAGCGAATGCCGGAAGCGGTGGCAGGCAGGGACACTGAAAGACACCAGCAGGAACTTGGTTGGGCAGAGCTGCGACGAGAAACAGGTTCAGCCCTGCGGCGACTGGGAAGATTTCTCGTGACCTCCTGCAGCGACGTTGTCACCTCGGCCATCGTCATCTTCTCTTCCAGCAATACCGTCTCGGCGGCAATCCGGATGGCCCTGGACAGTGTTTTCAAACATTTCCCTTGACAAATCGTCATCTTAATCGACATAATCGCTTACGATGATCGCCTCCACCCAGCGCCAGTCGCTCCTCTTCTTCACCCCCTTGGCTCAACAAATCGCCCTCCTCAAAGACGACTTACTCGACCCCGTCGATCACTGCTCGACGACCACGAACTCGTCGACGTGGTGCGCACCTGCCTGATCCGCCGCAACCCCAACTCCTCCCGCACCGGCCGCCCCGGCATCGCTCCCGATCGCCTCCTGCGCTGCTGCGTCCTCAAGCACATGAAGGGCTGGAGTTTCCGCGACCTCGAACGCGAGCTGCGCAGCAATCTCCTCTATCGCCGCTTCACTCCACCCTTTTAGATCTGGCCTAGGACGAAGCGTATTTTCGGCAATCATGCGCGTGTGGTTTCCTGCGTTTATGGCGGTCTTCGGGCGAGCCGGTGCGCAGCTACGAACCCAGCTCACTCCAGGACCAAGATTAAGGGATCGTCCCGGACGAGGGGAGTGGATGATCGGGCTTTCAGGCGGCCCGTCGTTCGTAGCGGTGGTGTAGCCCACCCACCTGCGGCACCGCAACGACTCGCCCCATTTCCGGTGACTGAATCGGTCGCGGCTCCGGCGAGTCTTTGTCCAAGGACAAATGCGTTCGAGATCGGTGATAGTAGTCGAAGTAGAAAGCGAGGGTTCGACGAAGCGAGCCCTAGTTGAACACGATCCTATGGTCCAGGCACTCGCGCCGGATGGAACCGATGACCCGTTCGATATACGCCCGCTGCCACGGACTTCGCGGTGTCGAGAGAACTTCCTGGATCCCCATATCGGTGATCTGCTGGCGGAATTCCTCCCCAATATGGCGTCGCGATCGCGCAGCAGATAGCGCGGGACTTCCTCAAACGAAAACGCTTCCCGCAGCTGCTGTCCGGTCCATTCCGCCGTGGGGTGGGCGGTCACATGGAAATGAAGAATGCGTCGACGGTCATGAGCCAGGACCAGAAACACGTAAAGCACTTGGAAGCGAATCGTAGATACGATGAAGAAATCGATGGAGACCAGCTGCTGGGCATGATTCTCC
>DATLKS010000268.1:0-3022 GCA_035538255.1 Terriglobales bacterium | reverse complement strand
GAGATCATCGACGGAATTGCGTCTGTGGACGAGTCTGCGATCACTGGTGAATCTGCGCCAGTAATCCGCGAAGCCGGTGGAGACCGGTCAGCGGTGACAGGTGGCACGCGTGTGCTCTCCGACGAGATCAAGATCAAGATCACGTCGAACCCGGGTGAAACCTTCCTGGATCGCATGATCGCGCTGGTCGAAGGCGCGGAACGTCAGAAGACACCCAACGAGATCGCGCTCAACATCCTGCTTGCCGGACTCACGATCATCTTCCTGCTCGCAGTAGTCACGCTGCAGCCGTTCGCGATTTACTCCGGTAGTCCCCAGACTGTATTTGTTCTCGTTTCTTTGCTGGTATGTCTCATCCCAACTACCATCGGCGGTCTCCTGTCGGCCATTGGAATTGCCGGTATGGATCGTTTGATTCAGCACAACGTGCTCGCCATGTCTGGACGCTCGGTCGAAGCCGCCGGTGACGTGAACACGCTGCTTCTCGACAAGACGGGAACGATCACGCTTGGCAACCGCCAGGCTGCAGAGTTCATTCCCGCTCCGGGCGTGAGTGCCGATCAATTGGCGGACGCAGCGCAGCTCTCCTCTTTGCCCGATGAAACGCCTGAGGGGCGTTCAATCGTTGTGCTTGCCAAGGAGCAATATGGGTTGCGCGGACGTGATCTTTCGGAACACCACGCTGAGTTCGTTCCTTTCACAGCGCAGACGCGCATGTCAGGCGTAAACCTCAATGGTCGACGCGTGCGAAAAGGGGCCGCCGATGCCATCCAGAGGTATCTTCAGGAAAACGGTGGCTATATTCCCAAAGAACTGCAGCTGTCAGTTGAGACTATTGCACGTTCCGGGGGAACGCCGCTCGTAGTCGCTGAAGGAAGCCGCGCTATGGGAGTGATCCACTTGAAAGACGTGGTCAAAGGTGGAATGAAAGAGCGCTTCACGCAACTGCGCGCTATGGGCATTCGCACAGTGATGATCACCGGCGACAACCCGCTCACCGCAGCCGCAATCGCCCGTGAAGCAGGAGTAGATGACTTTCTTGCCCAAGCTACGCCTAAAGACAAAATGGATTTGATTCGCCGCGAGCAGACTGACGGCAAGCTTGTCGCTATGACCGGTGACGGCACCAACGACGCTCCTGCGCTCGCTCAGGCCGACGTCGGCGTGGCGATGAACACCGGCACTCAAGCCGCAAAGGAAGCCGGGAATATGGTGGATCTCGACTCCAATCCCACGAAGTTGATTGAAATTGTAGAGATTGGGAAACAGCTCTTGATGACCCGAGGCTCGCTGACGACGTTCTCGATTGCGAATGATGTGGCTAAGTACTTTGCCATCATTCCGGCGATGTTTGCCGGAACTTTCCCGGTTCTGAACGCGCTGAACATTATGCATCTGCAGACGCCCGAGTCAGCAATATTGTCGGCCGTAATCTTCAACGCGCTGATCATCATTGCGCTTATCCCGCTGGCGCTGCGCGGCGTGAAATACCGCCCGATGGGGGCAGCCGCGCTGCTGCGCCGCAATCTATGGATTTATGGCGTGGGCGGAATCATCATCCCATTCATCGGCATTAAAGCCATTGACATGGTCATTACCCGAATTGGGCTGGCGTAGGAGGAGAGATGAAAAAGAATCTAATCACTGCTGTTCTGATGACCGTTGTTACCACCATTCTCCTGGGTATCATCTATCCATGGATTGTTACAGCGCTTGCTCAAGGCCTGTTTCATGACAAGGCCAACGGCCAACTCATCGCTGACCACGGCAAAATCGTAGGCTCCCGAATCATCGGACAGCCATTCGTCTCCGACGCATACTTTCATTCGCGGCCATCTGCCGCCGGCAACGGCTACGATGCTGCCAACTCGAGTGCGTCAAATCTGGGACCAACGAACCACGCGCTGATCGATCGTGTAAATGCGAGCGTTGCTCAATACAAATCGGAGAATCCGAACCAGCCGGTGCCGATCGACTTGGTGACAAGCTCGGGATCGGGACTCGATCCACACATCACGCCGGCCGCTGCTGAGTTTCAGATCCCACGCGTAGCCAAGGCTCGAGGAATCAGCGAAGCCCAACTGCGTTCGCTGATTGTCCGGCACACCGAAGCTCGCCAGCTGGGATTCCTGGGTGAGGCCCGGGTGAATGTGCTCGAGTTGAATCTCGATTTGGACCAACAATTCGGCCGAAAGACAGCTTCACTCGCTCTCGTGACCAAGTAGTTCCAAGAGGGCCCAACCGGTAAATCCGGTACCACCTAGTGCTTCCATTCACGACGACAGTACTTCGCGAAGCTCGTCGGAATCCGTTATCAGTCGTTCTGCGAAGGTGGTGAAAAAGCTGCACCTGCATTTGGATGTTCGCGCGGATTGCCGTAGATTCACTTCCCGTGTGTCGGAAGGCCTGCCGCTCCCGATTTCGTGCCCTGCCATCTGTACATCGCTCCGTTGTTCCCATCTTCAACTCTCACCTTCCGTGCTACGACGGATTACGAACAAATTGCAAGACAAATTTTGTGGGACCCGCAATTTTCGTTGTAGCATGATTTCGGTGTCGTACCTATAGTTCCGTTCTAGGAAGGTGCGATCAACGGCTCGCGGCGGGCGGTTACGCTGTTATTACGCTGTTCTTCCCTGTTCCGGAGACGATTGCAAAATGCCACACTTGCGCCAAACACTTGCGCATCAGAGAGTTGCAGAAAATTATCCGTGGTTCACGGATCTCGATCAAAAAAGTTGCGCTGTTAATTTCCCTGTTCCGCGATCTAGCGCGTTTCGGAGCCTTGGTCCTTCTCGAACATTCGATGGACCAGGGACGAAATATCCGCTGGCAATGGGCCTTCGTGCTGATCGGATACCCGGGAATGCCATCACTGGACTCTGGGAGCGGCACTGGTCCCTATCGCGACGGTAGTTGCACCGCAGTAACGAGCGCTGGCATCTTACCGACTATCAAATTTTTTCTTTACGAGAGCCTCGCTTCAGGATGTTGTCTGTTGTACAAAGGCACGGGATCGGGT
>DATLKS010000267.1:0-3011 GCA_035538255.1 Terriglobales bacterium | reverse complement strand
GGCAGAGTAGACATACCATTCGACCGTGCTTCCAGCGCCTTTTCCGCTTCGATGAAGCGGAAAATTTCCTTCTCGATCGAAAGCTCCAATTCATCAGAGAGCTTGTATCCGTCTCCACCAAAAACTTTGATTCCATTATCGGTCCACGGATTGTGCGACGCGGAGATCACGACGCCAGCGTCAAACCGTAGTTCCGGCGCAAGATAGGCGATACCGGGAGTAGTGATTATTCCCGCGGAAGATACCTCGGCATTCGCGGAGGTAAGACCAGACGCGAGCGTATCTCCGATCCATGAGCTCGATTGGCGCGTGTCCTGGCCTATAACCACACGAGGACGTTTGCCATCACGCGAGAGATGGTGCCCGAGAGCGCGTCCAATAGCGAAGACCGTGCCGGCATCAAGAGGAAATTCGCCGGCCACACCGCGAATTCCATCTGTGCCAAAAAGCTTCCGACTCATAAGGCGAATTAAGCAGTCTAGCAGGAAGGTCGGTTCCCGACGGTAGAGACGCCCGCTGCAGCGGACATCTCTACTGCCGGTAACAATGAAGGTGAGTCAAATTAACGCCGACGGCTGGATGCCGATGCCCCGCCGATCGTGAAGGTCATCGCCGTTTCTGCCGGAATCACGGCTTCTTCCTTGCCGGTGGCAACAGCCAGACCAGTCCCAGCCGCACCACCGGCTGCTGTGCCGATCAATGCTCCTTTTCCACCGCCGGCAAGGCCGCCGATGAGCGCGCCTGCGGCCGCACCACCGCCAATTTTGGTGACATTGCTCTTTTTGTGGCTCTTGCCACGGAACGAATGCGAAGTGGTGGTAACGTGCTGGCCGTTCACTTCAGTGAGTCGCACGCGAAGGATTCCGGGAGCATGCAGCCGGCCGCTCGACTTTGCAGCCGTAACGCGGCACTTTCCTGGATCTCCGCGCCTCGCCAGTGTGTGGCCGCGCACGACGACATCATGCGCGACCGAACAGCTAATCGTCTCGCCCGCTCTCGCGGTTCCAGACGAGAGTGTCGATCCCGTGCGCACAGTTACGTGCGTGCCTGATGGAATCGTGGCGGCGCTCAACGACATGCAGAACGCAAACACCGTTGTAAGACTCAGGGTGATCTTGCCTCTCATATCCCCTCCTGGAGTTGATTCATTGACGCAAGTGGCAAAGCCGGAACAGTGTAATTGTGGATGAGACTGCGAGCGCCCGCACAGCAGGTAATCTAAGACGTAAATGCCGCGAAGGGGCGAACGCATTCTTCCGCAAAACTTCTATGCGCGTGATCCACGCATCGTAGCACGCGAATTGCTGGGAAAGATTCTCGTTCGTACAGTGTCCGGCAGTGTGAAACCCAAGCAACTATCGGGAAGAATTGTGGAGGTCGAAGTCTATCTCGGCGAAGGAGACCTCGCTGCCCACTCGGCGGCGGGGAAGACCGAGCGCAATCAAGTGCTTTTCGGTCCTCCCGGTCACGCCTATGTCTATTTCATCTATGGCGTGCACTACTGCCTGAATTTTTCCTGCATGCCCGAAGGATACGCGGGTTGCGTGCTGCTGCGTGCGCTTGAGCCTCTGGAGGGCATCGCACAAATGGCTGGCGCCCGTGGCATCGCGCGTGAGCGGCTGCAATCGCCCTCGGGATTAAGGGCATTGACGAGCGGTCCTGGACGTCTGTGCGAGGCGTTCGCGATTACGCGCGAGAGCTTCAATGGTCAGGAACTCTACGCGCCGGATTCTCCACTCAAGGTTGTCGATGACGGCTGGTGTCAAGGTCAAATTCAGGAGAGCTCCCGAATCGGGATCACAAGATCGTCGGAGATGCCGTTGCGGTATTTCATCGCGGGGAATCCGTTCGTTTCGGGAAAACGTTGACTCATGCAAATGGCTTCTGCGAGATGCCAACTACCGGCTGTAATTATTGCGGCTCTTCTCTTTGTGCCGCTCCAACCCCAGTTCAATCAGTCGGTCGATCAACTTTGGATATTCCAATCCGGATGCCGCCCACAGCTTGGGATACATGCTGATTGCGGTGAAGCCGGGCATGGTATTGATCTCGTTCAGATAAAGCTTCTCACTGGTTGGATCGAGCAGGAAATCCACGCGCGCCAGTCCAGCACAATCGACGGCTTTGAATGCGGCGATTGCCATTTGCTGGACCTCTGTGGTCAGCGACTTTGAGAGCCTTGCTGGTATCGCCAATTCCGAGCCTTCATCGAGATATTTGGCGGCATAGTCGTAAAACTCTTTGACCGGAACGATCTCGCCAGGCACACTCGCCCGAGGATCGTCATTTCCCAATACTGAACACTCGATCTCCCGCGCTTTCTTCTTTTTGCCTCCGACACCTTGCTCGATGATGATTTTGCGGTCATAACTTGCGGCCAAGTCCATAGCCGGTCCAAGTTCTTTGTTATCATGCGCTTTTGAAATGCCAACTGAGGAACCCAGGTTCGCAGGTTTCACAAACACCGGATACCTGAGCTTTGCCTCAATCTGCCTCTTGACCTTCTTTGGTTCTCTCTCCCATTCCCTGCGCAGCATAGTCAGATGCTTCACAATCGGCAGACCTGCGGCAGCGAAGAGCCTTTTCATGACATCTTTGTCCATTCCGGCCGCCGAACCAAGCACACCGGCTCCGACGTATGGAATGCCGGCAAGCTCAAGGAGGCCCTGAATGGTTCCATCTTCCCCAAAAGTGCCGTGCAAAACTGGGAAGATCACATCGACGTCTATGGCCTGGTGCGCGGGCCGGTGGGCTGGAGCAGGATTGCTCTCGAAAGGAATCAGCGAGTGCCGTTCGGCTGTGGGATCAGGCGGAACAATGACGGATTCTCCACGCGCCAGGAGCGCCGCCCCCGGCGTAGCTTGAGGATCGCCAGCGCGAAGATTGCGAGGATTCTCCGCTTGCTGCTCGCCTTTCAGCAGCCGCTGCGATTCGCCTGATGTGAGCCAGCGCCCGTCTTTGTTGATTCCGATAGGGACGACATCATATTTGGAGCGATCAATGGCATTCAG
>DATLKS010000266.1:0-2633 GCA_035538255.1 Terriglobales bacterium | reverse complement strand
TCATTCACTGTGGCACACAAGACTGTGGTTCCTTCGTAGTGAGTCTGACGGGCCAAAGGCGAGAACTCCGGCTCACGATGCTTGAGCAACTTCGGAGGAGAAACCTTGCCGCCCACTCGATAGACCGGAGAGCTTTGGTCGGACGTAGTCAAGACCACCGCCGCATCCTTCGGGATCGGTCCGCTCGACTTCGGCGAATTTTTCAAGCGGAAGGTCTTCTGACCCTTGGCATCGGTTTCCGCAATAACATTGCCGGACACCAAGTCGCGCCAATAATCCGGAACCGTTTGCGGCTCGTTTCGCAGGACGACAAAAATCTGATTCGCAAGTTGATTGATTTTGTCCGCTGTCAACGCTGCTGAGGGAAGGTCTTCCACTTTGACTGAAAGAGGTTGTATGTCGAAGAAGCCGACAGTATTCGTCTTCTTGTCCCACCCGATTGCGACTCGCTGGCCCTGAAGTTCAAAACCTTGGCTGCGGAGCAACACCTTCTTAATTTTGAATTGTGCGATCGTCCACTCGCCGCTCTGTGCAGCTCCCTTGAGGTATCCCGAACCGTCGTAGTGCAGTTGCGGGTCGAGGTAGAAGTTGCGAATCACCAAGAGCTTGCCTAGAAACGTGTCCTTCAGCAGCTGCTCCTGGGCAGCAGCGGGCACTATGCCGGCGACGAGCGTCAGCGCTGCAACCAGAAGCGATTTCAACGGGCACGGACGGATGGTGAACGTTAGCGGCGCAGGAGTACAGCCTACCCTGTATGGCATATCGACCGGACTTCGACCTTAGGTCCGACATAATACTAAGCTCGATGGCGATTTCGAATATCGATCAACTTTATCTTGCTGCCCTGAGAAGCGCGAAGAAAACGGGACGTTCCCAAATTGGACCAGGAAAATAGGAAAGTTGATTTTTTCATAGCTTCCTGTTCCCGCTTCCCAAGAAGTAGAATTGTCGGCGGTTCGGAGCGGAGGTGCGGCATGAGCCTGATGGTTCGATTGCTTGTGCGCGGCACGGTTCGTGTTCGCCTGATTCAATTACTTCCAAATTTACGCGGCGGCGGCGGTCAGCCAAGGGGAGGGATTGGCCCTGATCCCGGGGACAAGTCGAATCCTCGAGGCTATGTCCGCATAAAAAGGGTGTCACTGTTCGAATCGGTTATTCGTATAGCGTGAGCGGCGAGTACTATGGCGGCTATTTCGAAGAGGCCTTCTACACCGATGCCCCTGCGGACCGTCTCGTCGACGCCCTGAAGGAAGGTCAAGAGGTGACGATCCGTTACAACCCCAGCAAACCGGACAGGTCACTGCTTCTCGAAGACGATCAGGCTCAGGCTAACCCAAGAATAAAGCGCGAGAGCCACCCAGGCCGCGTTCAGGCCGTGGCTTCTTCGCGGACCAGCTCTCCACGAACTCTCCGAATCGGTCGAGAGCCTGAGAGAAATCCGCTCCGGCTGCGGCAAAGCCCAGGCGGAAGTGCGAGGGGACATCGAAGCAATCCCCCGGCGCGAGCAGAATTCCATGCTCGGTGGCGGCCTGGCAGAACCGGCGGTCGTTCTCTCCGCTCAGCAGCCAGGGGAATGCGGTCATGCCGCCTTGCGGCGGAATCCAGCCAAGTACGTCGCCATGGTCGGCCATGAATCGGTTGAGGAGCTTCAGGTTTCGGCTCGCGACTTCCTGCGTCTTGCCCAGCACCGCGTCCCGTTTTCGGATTGCGATTTCCGACAAGATTTCTCCCGTCGTCGTGTTCGAGATCGAGAAGTAAGCGCGCGCGTTCCAGTATTGCCGTCGACGCTTTTCGCTGTGCTCGATCATCCATCCCGTGCGCACGCCGGCAATTGAAAATGCTTTCGACAGGTCGGAGATCACAGTCACGTGCGGCAAACGCGCCGCAGACTTGGTTTGCCTTCCGTGGTAGATGGGATGATAGACCTCGTCACTCACCAACTGGATTCCCCGTTCGGCAGCAAAGTCGTGCAAGGCTTCCATTTCGTCGTCGCTGATGATCGCGCCGGTTGGATTGTGCGGGCTGTTGACCAGGATGAGCCTGGTCTTCGCGTCGGCGAGCCCCTTGATCTCGTCTGGATCGATGCGAAAACCGTTCTCGCGGCGCACGCGGTAGAAGCGCGTCTCCAGGCCGAGCGATTCCGGGAGCGCCGAAAAAGTCGTGAATCCGGGCAGCGGGAGGATTACGTTCGAGCCCGGCTCTGCGACCAGCCACATTAGGGCTACAAGCGCCTCGGAGGCGCCGGTCACGATCTGTACCGCGTCCAGCGGGACGCCCTGCATCTCCGCGATCGCCTCACGCAAACTGTCGGCGCCCGCCGGACGGCTGTACACCAGCTTGTGATTCAGGAAGCGTTCACGCGTTTCTTCGTCGGCGAGCGCGAGGATCTCATTAACCGTCCACGTAGGCCCGGTGCTCGCAGCCAGGTTGAATTCTATGCCGTGTTCGTACTGGTCGAGCCAGGTATCGAGCAGGAAGGGCTTGAGCTGCATGCGAGCACCTCGGACCGAAACTTATGCCGCGTTTGATTCTACACATGGACATGCGGATGATTTTTTTGTGTAACTTTGCTGCCGAGGGATGAGAACGCAGCGCCCTCAAGGTTTGCTGAGAATGGAATAATCTACGGAAAG
>DATLKS010000265.1:0-2918 GCA_035538255.1 Terriglobales bacterium | reverse complement strand
GATCCGTGATTCTGAGCTCCGGCGAGATTTTGGCGGTTGACGAAGCGTGGCTTTCGAAAGAAACCGTCGCACCGCAGTCGAGAGTTGACGGGAAGCCCCAGGATGAACCTCGGACCGAGCGGGCGATCATCGAGGCGGCGTTAGCCGAGGCCAAAGGACGCATTTCGGGACCATCGGGGGCGGCGGCTAAGCCTGGAATTCCACCATCCACTCTCGACCACAGGATCAAAACACTAAAGATCGATAAAACGAAATTCAAGTTCCTCTGAAGTACCGACAATCACCAGATTCACAAGAATCCCAAAGGTTTTCACCGCCTTCACGATTTTAGCCAATTCACGCCCGCATCCTTTCCATCTCTTTCAGTAGGTTAGGTCTGGAACGGCGTTTGCATGTCCCTTGCCGTTGGCCGTCAGATTGCTTTTCAACAACTGCTTCAACGAAACGAATGGAGGCAACTCGCATGGCAAGCGGACCTATTCGCGATCCGAAAACAGACGATCTGCTGACACCCCAGAACTCGGCGCTGGTCATCATCGACTATCAGCCGCTGCAAGTGAATTCGATCGCCTCGATGGATCGCAATCTGCTCGTGAACCACATCGTGACGGTCGCGAAGACCGGCGTCGGCTTCCGGCTGCCGATCGTCCATTCCACGGTGAACGTCAAGACGGGGTGGAACAAGCCGCCCATCGCGCCGCTGCGGAAAGTTCTTCAGGAGTACCCGACGTATGACCGCACCTCGATCAACGCATGGGAGGACGTGGAGTTCCGGAAGGCGGTCGAGGGTACGAAACGCAAGAAGATCATCATGACGGCGCTGTGGACGGAAGCCTGCCTCATCATGCCGACTCTCGACATGCTGAAGGAGGGATATGAAATCTACGTCGTCGCCGATGCCGTGGGTGGCACCTCGCCCGAGGCGCACGCAATGGCACTGCGGCGGATCCAGCAGGCGGGAGGCCGCACGACCAGCGTCACGGCCCTGATCTGTGAGCTGCAGCGCGACTGGAACCGCAGGGAGACCGTGGAGTCGATGGTCGATCTCTTCCTCACTGCCCAAGGCACGCCCGGGCTCCAGATGATGTACGACCGCGATACTGCAACGCCCAAGTAACGAACGACCTCGCCGGAGGGTAATTCCGGCCCAAATCTAAACGGAAGTTCTAAGGAGGATAGCTATGTCTCTCAGCAATAGACTCGCGGCTCGCAGCGAAAAAGGACTACTTACGCCTAATAACTGTGTCGTTGCGTTCATTGATCATGAACCCCAAATGCTTTTCGCAACCGCCAACTTCGACCGGCAGTCGATCATCAACAGCACAGTCGCCCTTGCCAAGGCAACGCGGATCTTTGACGTGCCGGTTGTGTTGACCACGATCGAATCTAGGACCTTCAGCGGGCATATGTGGCCGCAGCTCACGGCGATCTTTCCTGACAAGGAGCCCATTGAGCGCTCCTCAATGAACTCGTGGGACGACAAGAACTTCGTCGCGGCCATCGAAAGAATCGGCAAGAAGAAGATCGTGCTTGCAGGCTTGTGGACCGAGACCTGTATCGCGATGCCCACGATCCAGGCGATTCACGACGGCTACGACATTTATGTGGCTGAGGATTGCTGCGGAGATGTCAGCCAGCTCGCTCACGACAATGCGATGCGCCGACTTATTCAGGCCGGGGCCAAGCCGGTGACCGCTCTTTCTACGCTTCTCGAGTGGCAGCGCGACTGGGCGAATCTCGACACGTATGACGCAGTTGTAGACCTGGTGAAGAACCATTTTGGCGCCTACGGTGTCGGTGCGGAATACGCCTCCACCATGGTGCACGGTGCCCCTCCAACGCTATTTCCGGAGTACGTGGTTCCGAAACCCGCGCCCGCACACAAATAGCTCCGGAGCACGCAATGAATGTACAACCCGCGGACCTGATTCTTCACAACGGTAAGATTGCGACACAGGATGATCGCCGCTCTATAGTCGAGGCGCTCGCGATTCGTGACGGGAAATTCCTCGCAGTCGGAAGCGATCGGGAAGTAATGCGCTTCCGTGACCAGGGGACGAAACTGATTGACCTGCGCAAGCGCACCGTAATTCCAGGGTTGAATGACTCACACCTTCACCTGATACGCGGTGGCCTCAACTTCAATTTGGAGCTTCGGTGGGACGGCGTTCCGTCACTCGCGGATGGTCTGCGGATGCTCCGCGAGCAGGCACAAAGAACGCCACCGGGCCAGTGGGTACGAGTGGTGGGAGGCTGGTCTGAATTTCAGTTCGCCGAGCGCCGGATGCCAACGCTTGATGAGCTGAACCGGGCCGCGCCGGATACGCCCGCCTTCGTGCTTCATCTATACGATCGGGCCCTGCTCAATCGCGCCGCCCTGCATGCAGTCGGATATACGAAGGACTCGCCTGATCCTCCGGGCGGCGAAATTGTCCGCGATGGCGCCGGTAATCCGACCGGCATCCTCATCGCCAAGCCGAATGCGCTCGTTCTGTACGCCACATTGGCAAAGGGTCCGAAACTGCCTCCGGAGTACCAGGCAAACTCGACTAGGCACTTCATGCGTGAGCTCAATCGACTCGGGATCACGAGTGCGATTGACGCGGGTGGCGGGTTCCAGAACTACCCCGATGACTACCAGATCATCCAGGAGCTGCACAAGAATGGTGAACTGACAGTTCGGATTGCCTACAACCTTTTCACCCAGAGGCCCAAAAGCGAGATCCTCGACTTCGAGAACTGGACCGGCATGCTGAGTCCGCGGCAAGGCGACGATTACTTTCGCCACAACGGCGGAGGAGAAATGCTGGTCTTTTCGGCCGCGGATTTCGAGGACTTCCTCGAGCCGCGTCCCGACATGCCCGGAGTCATGGAGCAGGAACTTAGGTCTGTAGTGAGCCTGCTGGCTAAGCACCACT
>DATLKS010000264.1:0-7139 GCA_035538255.1 Terriglobales bacterium | reverse complement strand
CAAGGTCGTAATGCCTTATGCTGGCGCTACGGTCACAGGTCTGACTAAACTGCTGTACGAGGTCCGGCCTCAATCCCTTAGCTCAGCCTGTGACCTGTTCCGCTCCTGTTTCCAAGAGGGTATATCTGCCCATCAACAAACATGCCAACTGCTGTTCGCCGGGAGAAACGAAATGTCTCCATGTAGACAAGCGAAAAGCAGATCCCCTCGACCGCAACACCACACATTGGAGCTCAACTGATTTTCGCGCGGTCGAAGGGATGACAGCCTTTGTAGGGTTGGTTGTTTGTGGTGTTGGTGTGCGTAGCCGGTGAGCTGCTCAATGCTTTACCACCCACATTACCCAGCTCGCCAACACCGTCCCTGCCACGAAGAAGCAGAAGCATTTCGCACCGTAGGCAACCATGTCCTTGGGCTTGGTGCGCTGCGTGATACCGAAAACGATTGAAGCAAATAAAGAGAAGATGAGCGCTGCGCTGAAATGGGAAAGCTGGATGGCCATCACTCTTTCTTCCCGATTGCAATATCGTAGGCGTCGACCGCACTGATCACGTTCAGCAGGCCGGCCACAATGATGAACTTTGTCCCATAATCGGCAGAGGCGAGTTGGATGGCTCCTTTGCCCCAGTCCATCATGCGGGTTACGAAATAAAGGGTGCCGGCACCCAGGTCTCCGACGAAGCCGAGCATATCCAGCAGATCGCCGCCATTGAGTCCATAGACTTTGCCTTCCATGAGCACGCCGAGAACAAACATCGCCCCCACGGAAATCATGAGCAGCAGCCCGCGAATCCAGCGCCGCTGAATAAAATGACCAGCTCCAGGAACGAGCCAACCGACTATTGGAGCAAGCACTGCCATGGTGCTTTGCTGCGGTTCTGCAAGGATGGCGTCAGCTTTAGATCTAGATTGAGGCATTGGTAAAGGGACTTGAGAAGTTTAACAGGAGAGCTTCTAAGCTGCTAAGCTCCTGAGCCTCTAAGCAACTGCTTGAGGAGTGAAACATGTTGTGGGACAACGCTTAGGAGCTTAGCGGCTTAGCAGCTCAGCAGCTCCTTGCAGTTGAGCATCGAGCGACGGCGGGAGTAACATCCGTATTCGATCCTCCAATCTTGTAGTGAGGTTCCATGATGTCTCGAGCGAAAGATGAGACTTCCCCTCTGAATGCTGAAAGCGAGAGCCGCCGCGTTAGCCGTCGGGCATTCCTCAAGACCGCTGGTGCAGGTGCGGCCGGAGTCACCGCTGGTTCGCTGGTTGATTTGAGCGCGCTGGCTCAGCAGAGCGACAAATCGAAGGTTCAAGGTCCCGGCAAGGTTGCGGTCACCTTGAACGTGAACGGCAGCGCGAAGCAAGTGAGCATCGAGCCACGCACCACGTTAGCCGATGCCTTGCGTATCGATCTCGGCCTAACCGGAACGAAGGTTGTCTGCGATCGTGGCTCGTGTTCCGCCTGCAAGGTTTGGCTGGACAAAACGCCGGTGTGCTCCTGCCTTACGCTGGCCATCGACGCTGCGCCGCACAAGATCACCACCATTGAGGGCTTAGCCTCCGGCGAGCATCTCCATCCGGTGCAGGCGGCGTTCATCGAGCACGACGCCCTGCAGTGCGGTTTCTGCACGCCGGGCATGATCATGAGCTGCGCCGGGCTGCTGGAGCACAATTCCGATCCCACTCTGGAAGACGTCAAGATGGCCACCAGCGGCAATCTGTGCCGTTGTGGGACATATCCGAAAGTCTTTGAAGCGACTCTGGCCGCAGCCAAGGCACGGAGGGCATAACAATGAGCACAATCGAGCAACAGGAAACCAGGCCCGCCAATCCCGCGCAAGGAGCGAAGCAGGAATCGAAGCCGGTTCGTCGCAAGGCACAACAGACTGCTGAGACGCCGCCCACGCAGGGAAAACGTCAAGAGAAGTTGATTGCCGGAATCCCTGGAGCCGAGGCTGCGAACGCCAAGCTCTCGGAAATCACGCGCTCTGTTCCTGCGGATTCGCCCCCGCCGCTCCCGGCAAATTCCGATCTACAAGTGATCGGCAAGCCCACCACACGCATCGATGGCCGAATGAAAGTTACTGGCCAGGCAAAGTATACAGCCGACGTGCAGCTTCCCGGCATGCTTTACGCCGCGATTGTTCCCGCGTCCGTACCGCATGCACAGATCAAATCCCTCGACACCAGCGCAGTCGAATCGTATCCGGGGGTGAAAGCCGTGCACGTCGTCCAGCACGTGATGGACGTTGCCCAGCTTAAAGACAAGAGCAAAGACGCTGGTAGGTATCCAATCGTCCGCTTTGTCGGACAGCCGATCGCAGCGGTGGCGGCAACTTCCTATCCTGCTGCGGTCGAGGCGGCTCGACGCGTGAAGGTGGAATACGAAGAGCTGCCATTCGTCGTGAGTCTCGATGACGCGCGCAAGAGCGATGCGCCCGCGGTCTATCCCGGAGCGGCGATGCAAGGCGAAACTGCCGGTGGCGGAGGCGGCGGTGAAGAAGTTCCGCAAAAAGGAAACGTGCGCGGCCCCGCAATTGGCCCTAACGATAAGGGTAAAGGAGACGTAAATTCCGCGCTCGGCAGTGCACATATGAAGTCCGAAGCCGAATATCGCACCCAGGTGCAGACGCACTCCGCGCTCGAGCCACACGGAGTCGTAGCCGACTGGAAACCCGAGATGCTCACAGTCTGGGCTTCGACCCAATCGACCAGCAGCGTGCGCGACGAGATGGCGGCGCTCTTCCATTTGCCCAAGACTAAAGTTCGGGTGATCACGGAATACATGGGCGGCGGGTTTGGCGCGAAGTTCGGAGCCGGCAACGCCGGATCGATCGCGGCCGCTTTGTCGCAGAAGACCGGCGCTCCTGTCCGCTTAATGTTCCAGAGAAAAGAAGAGCACGCGCTCGGAGGCAATCGTCCCGATTCGGTACAGAAGGTTCGCGCCGGAGCCGCTGAGGATGGCAAACTCACAGCATTGCATTTGACGGCGTACGGATCGGCTGGTACTGCGACCGGAGCCGGGAGCGGCGGTCCCGTGCAAAACATGTACGACTGCCCGAACATCCTCACGGAAGAAAACGATGTTTTTATCAATGCTGGTCCGGGTACATCGTTCCGCGCGCCCGGACATCCTCAGGGATGCTTCGCGCTGGAGCAGGCGATTGATGAACTCGCGGAGAAGCTCGGAGTCGATCCGCTGGAGTTGCGCGACAAGAACGATTCTCTTCCAGCGCGACGGGAAGAGCGCCGCATAGGCGCGCAGCTTGTGAACTGGTCGCAGCGGCACAAGCCCGGGGCAGATTCGGGCCCGGTGAAGCGTGGCCTGGGAGTGGCGCAATCCGTCTGGTACCGCATCAACAGCATGGATTCGGCATGCGAGGTTCGGATCGGCCGCGATGGCTCAGTCGAACTTCTTTCCGCCGTGCAGGACATCGGCGGCGGAATCCGCACTGCGCTCGCGCAAGTCGTGGCGGAAGAGCTTGGACTCAAGCCGCAAGACATTCACATCCGCATCGGCGACACGCACTTCCCGCCTGGTCCGCCATCGGGCGGAAGCATGACCACCAGCTCGATCACCCCTGCTGCGCGCAATGCTGCACATCAGGCAAAGATGCAGCTTGCGCAACAGGTCGCTCCGGCGCTGGGAGCCAATGCAGAGGCGATCGTAATGCGCGATGGAAAGGTATTTGCCAAGGATGCGTCCGGTAAGAGTCTTACATTCAAACAAGCGGCGGCTCGGATGAAGACAGACGAAATCGCTGCGCGCGCCAAACGCGTCCCGGATTACGCGAAAGCGCATGTGACCCTGGGCGGCGTGCAATTCGCAGAGGTGGCAGTTGACACCGAAACGGGAGTGGTGCGGGTGGAGAAGGTCACCGCGGTCCACGATTGCGGCAGGCCAATCAATCCGCTGGCACTCCAAAGCCAGATCAACGGAGGAATTCTGCAGGGAATTTCCTTTGCGCTCTACGAAAACCGAATTCTTGACCGCAACACCGGAATTCCAGTGAATGCCGATTTGGAGTTCTATAAGATCGCCGGCCCGCGGGAGGTTCCTGAGATCAAAGTCCACGTCATCGAAGACTATCTAGCTCTCAGTTCGACCGATGCGAGTGGAATAGGCGAGCCTTCGACTATTCCAACTTCGGCTGCCATAGCCAATGCTTTTTATAACGCGACCGGCGCGCGCATTCGCCGGTTGCCGATGACGCCTGCGAATGTACTGGCAGTTTTGCGGCCGGCCAGCGAGAAAGGAGCAAGCGCATGAGTTCGATGTATCCGCTAAGCGCGTTCGAGTACGTTGAAGCCGCGTCGATTCAGGATGCGTTGCGTGAAACCGAGAGCGGCGCCGTCATAAAGGCAGGTGGAGTCGATTTGCTTGACCGCATGAAAGAGGGAATCGATGCACCGAAGCGTCTGGTGAACATTCGTCACGTGCGCGGACTAGATCGCATCGCAGAAGATAATGGCGGATTGCGCATCGGCCCGCTGGTCACTTTAACGCAACTGCACAGGAGCGAGACCGTTCGCAAGCGCTACACGGCGCTGGCGGAAGCTGCGGAACATTCGGCAACACCACAAATCCGCAACATGGCCACGATCGGGGGCAATTTACTCCAGCGGCCGCGCTGCTGGTACTTCCGCTCCGCCGACTTCCACTGCCTGCGCAAGGGCGGCGAGAGGTGCTTTGCACAGGATGGAGAAAACGAATATCACGCGATCTTCGATAACCAGCTTTGCGCAATCGTGCATCCATCGTCTCTCGCGATCCCCTTGATTGCTTTCGGCGCACAGGTAGAACTCACGAGTGCGAAAGGCAAGCGCAATGTGACGGTTGAAGACTTCTTCGTCACACCCGAACGGGACGTCACACGAGAGGCTGCCATTCAACCCGGGGAGGTCATCACTGCGATAACTCTGCCCCCTCCTCCGCAAGGAACGGTTTCCGCCTACTACAAACAGGGAGAAAAAGAATCGTTTGATTGGCCATTGGCTGCTGTGGCTGTTGCTCTGCAGATGAGTGGCAGCACCTGCAACAAGGCGAACGTAGTCCTCGGCTTTGCCGCGCCCACTCCGCTGCGCGCGAAGGCAGTCGAAGCCAAGCTCGACGGCGTCGCCATCAACGAAGATCTTGCCCGCTCGGCGGCCAAGGAAGCGATCGTTGGGGCTACTCCAATGACCAACAATGCCTACAAGCTGCCGATCTTTGAAGCGATCGTGCGGCGCACCATAGTGCGAGCGACGAAAGGTGCGCCATATCCAACGACAATCGATGAAGCTGCGGGAGTGAGTGCATGAGCGCCGAAGAACAAGCTACCCACGCCTATGCCGACTGGCCTGAAGTGCAAGAGGATGAGCGGGCTGTCGCTCCCGATGTCTGCACCTGCCTGCGAACGAAAACCGCCTTTGGTTCTCTTTCGGGCTCAACGCATGAGTGGCAGCAGGGCAAATCCACAACCGCAGTGTACTGGTGCCTGGTCACTATGGGGAATTCAGGACCCGACGATCACATCGCTCATGCTCGCCGGTGTCGTCCGGGCAGAGCTTGTTTCCACGCGCAGGAATAGCGACCCACGTTTGTTTCACGTTTTGATATGTGCGAGTAGTGGGCGTGGTTACACAGAAAGACGGGTCGTCAATAGTTCTTGCAGCTTGTTTCTTAGCGAGCGTAACGGAAACGGCTTCTGCAGCAGTGCAGAATCCTGAAATACTTCTGGTTCGCCAAGCTTGTCCTCAGCGTAGCCTGACATGAAGATCACTTTCATTTCGGGAAAGCGCTGTCTTAGCCGCTTTGCGAGTTCAAGCCCATTTATATTCGGCATCATTACGTCTGTGATGAGGACGTGCAATTGCTGCCGCCCCTCCGCGATGCCGAGCGCCTCGGCTCCATCGGCAGCCTCCAGTACTTCATATGGCTGTTTGCGGAGATAATCCCGGATCGGCTCGCGCAGTCCAGACTCATCCTCGACTAAAAGGATCGTCGCGACCGGTCTGTTGCTTTCGAATGTTAGCGATGTAGAGGTTTTGACGTCCGGCGGCGTTTTCACCAATGGCAGACAACTCCTGGCAGCAACGCAAGACTGAGATCATTGACAGCATAGAGACGTTGCCAGTGGTGCTGAGAAAAAAATGTGCGCGTCGGCCAATGCTAGGCGTCATTGCATGCCGCAGCAATCACGAGTGCTCCATAAACGCTGCAATTCTATGCTCCCTTGGGGTTTGAGAACCGCTGCAGTGGATTCCCAAGAGTGAGGGTCGTCTCGCGCAAATGGGCGTTTAGCAGAGCAGTATCAGAAATGCAGGATCGGCGTGCCAGCTCCGACACCGCCTGACTTAGCTGTTCTGCCTCCTGTTGCCTCTTTCGCAGATCCTCAACGACATCCCGCAAATGCTCGAAGATGCCGGAGTCGATCTCTGAATCGACGATATTCAGCGCGAAAGCCGCACCCGGCTCAGACCGCTTACCAATTCGAGCCAGTCTGCCATCGACCACTGCGATCACATGACACAACTCCGACCGTCTGGCGATGCACTCTTCAATGGAGGCAAAGTCGAAGTTCGTCATCGCTATCAGCGATTCTTGGAGAGCTTGACAAAGCGAGCGTACAGCCTCGAGCCGCCGCTCGAGAAGCTTGCAGAACCGCCTGACATCCTGGGCTGTCGCGGGCATTTGTCGGTCAGTAGCTGCTAGTCAGAGAAACGCCGTCCGAGCAGGCCAGGCGCACCGTTTCCTTAAATCGGAAGTTGTCCTCTGACGTGATACCAAATTCATCGGCTTATCGGCGCAGAACCTTTAGAGATTCATCAAAATTTCTTATTTTGTCCCGTCCGGCAGATTTCTCGCCTGTCGAAATCCCATGATTTTGCTGCGCCTTGCCTGCCTCACTTCAATGTTTATCGCTGCAATTCAAATAGAATTCTCGTTTCAACATTTTGAACAGGCGCAGCGCCCTGCTTGCGAATGGGCACCGCAATCGCCATTGCCTCTCGCCACGAAAAGGAGACGCTAAATTGAAATTTGACCTCCAGCCGACGTTGAAGGGAAAGCTGATTGAAATACGACCACTCAAGCCGGAGGACTTCGAGGCTCTTTTTAACGCTGCCGGCGATCCGCTGATTTGGGAGCAGCACCCGGAGCCTGACCGCTA
>DATLKS010000263.1:0-3393 GCA_035538255.1 Terriglobales bacterium | reverse complement strand
GTGAACATCACTCCAGCGCCGGTGTTGGGCAAGCACCCTGCAGGCTGGGGCTGCTGACCATTGGCACCCGCAGCCGGAGCCTGTTGCTCTCCCGCAGCAGCATTCTGAGTCGGCTGGGAGGGAGGCAATGGAGTGTAGCTGGTGGCTTTTCCAACCCATCGACCGCTTAACATCGCTCCTGGCTGAGGAACCTTCGTTGCAGGAAGCGGCTTCGCCATTTTCAATGTGACATCCGCCTTATTCTCCTGAATATCATCGTCGGTAGTCGCAAGATGGAGTTCATCAGGCGTAGCACTGATAACCTTCGCCGGGTGCTCGGGACTGCTCACCGGAATACCTTTGCCGTTGAGGAACGTCCAGACTGCATCGGCGTCCTTCTGATTGCCGGAGCCGAGGACAAAAAGCCAGTCACCATATGCCATCTGCGATACATCGGGATTCTGCTTCATGATGGTGTCAGCGAACTCGCAAGGAGTCGGTGGCGGAGGGGCAGGCGTAATCGTGAAGCCCGCAGGAGGAGCAGGCGAATTCTGCGCAACCTGCAAAACCTGGTCCCAACCATCGGTGCTGCCGTGATACTTCTTGTAGTAATACTGCGCAAACTTATTGATCTGTTGCTGGGCTGCGGGATTATTTGCGGATAAGTCGACCGCTCGCGCAGCATAGAAGAGCCCGTCCAGGTAGTCCGGCGGATTCGCCTGGAGGTAAGCGGTCGCCAGTGGATAGACGTCCTGAAGATTGTTCGCGTTCTCGGGCACCGAAACCGCAGCTGACAGCGCCTTTTGAGCCGTCGCATAGTCCTTGCGCTGCAAGGCATCCATGCCGATGGCGCCGTTGAAGATGGTGAGGACGCCGTTTTTGAGCTTCTGGAAGTCGGCGTCGGAGACGCCGGCTGGTCGTGGCATGGTTTCGGCTGCCTGCAATCCTCGCTGAGCGTACTGCGCCGCTTGACCGTATATCTGCGCCGCCTGTTGCGGGTTCGGTTGCGAAGCGGCTTGCGAGCGAGTGACGAACGTGAGCAGAGCCAGGCCGCGGATATTATTTGGATTTACCTGTAGCAGCCGGTTGGCTGCATCCGACATCTTGGCGGCATTGTTAGCCGCCTGATATGCCGCCATCAACTGCTCAAGCGTCTCTTCCTTCACCACCGTATTTGGATACTGCTGCAGGAAGGCTTCGAGTGCCTGAGCTTTGGCGTTTGGATCCGTCGCGCTGATTGCGCTCATGTACGCGTTGTATTCCGCGGGATCTTTAATTGTCTTTTGCTGCTGACCGCTTTGATCGCCAGCGGTTTGACCGGTTGTGGTCTGAGGTTGGCCGGTCGTGGTTTGCGCAGGTGCGCCAGCCTGAATTGGATCAGCCAAGCCGTATGCGGCAAATGCCAGCAAGGACGTCACGAGCAACTTCTTCATTCGAAGCTCCTTCAATTAGCGATCCTGCCAGAGCACAGATTGCTCTCGAACCGCGTTACTCGGCACGAATTGTAAAACCTGGAACCACAAACCCGGCCACGGCCGGAAGTCGTCCGACGGTATCACCGTCAGACGTGACGACGGTCTGAAGATGACGCATCGAATTGCGGCGGGGCACTGAATCAGCTACCGCTTACGACGGAGAAACGCTGATTATAAGAATGCACCAAGAACATAGCAAGCCGCGAATCCGGCACGAACAATGTTGTGACTCGTTACTGTTTAGATGCAAGTCACAGCTCGTTACGCCATCACATTTTCGCACGATGAGGTGTGACGCAGTTCTCCTACAAGGCTTTGACACCGTCAATGATCGTAGGTTCCCTCTCGATGAGAGGACAAAGGTAACAAGGAAATGCTTCAATCAGGCCCGCCGGCGCGTGAACTATCGCAAGCAATCACGTCAGTCTTTGATGGCCGCAATCTCCTCTCAGGAGTTCACTCAAGCCCAGGCACTGTCATCCGCTGCACGGATGCTAAGATAAATTGTTTTACTTGCTGCGTGTCTTAGCTCGCTACGCGAAAACTGCAAGCTCCATGTCGGGCTGACTGGCAGGTCCGATCTGCACTATCAACAGAACCTCGATCCCATATCGGGTCATTAGCGGAGAAGGTAAATGAAAATTGGCATCCTCACGGGAGGCGGCGATTGTCCTGGTCTAAATGCCGTCATCCGCGCGGTGGTTCGCAAAGGCATCTTCCACCACAAAGACGAGTTTGTTGGCTTTCTCGAAGGCTGGCGTGGCGTGATGGAAGATCACACTATGAAGCTGACGCTCGACAGCATCGCCGGCATTCTTCCGCGCGGCGGGACGATTCTCCGCACCTCGCGAACCAACCCCGCGAAGAAGGAGGGAGGTATTGAAAAATGTCTGGAGACACTCAGACGCCACAGCATTGAGGCACTGGTCGCGCTGGGCGGCGACGATACACAGTCGGTTACGTACAAGCTGCATGAGAGGGGCTTCAAAGTTGTGGGAGTGCCAAAGACGATCGATAACGATCTGAGCGGCACCGATTTTTGTTTTGGCTTCGATACCGCAGTGAACATCGCTACCGAGGCGATTGACCGTGTGCACACTACCGCCGAGGCGCACAACCGCGTGATCGTCGTTGAGGTCATGGGGCGCGATTCGGGCTGGATCGCGGTTTATAGCGGCATCGCAGGCGGGGCAGATGTAATTCTGATCCCCGAGCGTCCTTTTAACCTCGACGAAGTTGCCGAAACCATTCGCCAGCGCCACGCTCGCGGACGTTACTTCAGCATCGTCGTCATCGCCGAAGGCGCGCGGCTGGCAGGAGGTCTCGACGAGCAAATCGTGGCAGAAAAGGGCAAGAAAGATGAATTCGGGCATGTGCGTCTCGGCGGAATTGGCACAATCATTGCGCAGGAGCTCGAGAAGCGCACGGGCTTCGAGACGCGGGCAGTGATTCTGGGACACACCCAGCGCGGCGGTTCACCAACGGCATTCGATCGCATGTTGGCTACCCGTTATGGGATCGGCGCGATTGATGCTGTCCATCGCGGCGACTTCGGCAAGATGGTTGCCCTGCGTGGAACCGACATCGTCACAATTCCGCTAAAAGAAGCTCTTTCGCGCACCAGGACGGTCGGGCAAGACCTGATCGACGTAGCCATGGGAGTGCGGGAGCCGTTAAATAAAGCGGTTTAGGTTATAGGGAACAGGGGATAGTCACAGGGATGGCACACCCTTTCTCGGCTTCTGTTTCCTCCAACCTGTTCCCTATTGCCTGTCATCTGTCACCTATTCCCTGTCCCTGTTGTCCCTGTTCCCCTCCTTGCATCCATACCAAGCATTCGAGTAAGCTCTGTGACCTTAGTAATCGGCAGTAACAGCTACAACCCTCAGCCCCCGACGCGAATCTGCCGAAGGGGAAGTTATGGGCAAGCTTTACAGGG
>DATLKS010000262.1:0-1734 GCA_035538255.1 Terriglobales bacterium | reverse complement strand
TGAGGTGTGGCGCGAGATTTCCAACTTCCTTGAGGGGCGGGTTGATCCGGAGTTGCAGGCGTGAATGGAAGCCCATTTCGCGGTGTGCAGCAACTGCAAAGCCGTTCTCGATGGCACAAAGAATGTCGTGAAGTTGATCGGTGATGGGCAAACGTTTGATGTGCCCGCCGGCTTCAGCGAACGCCTGTTCAGTAAGCTGCCCTGATCAGGCGATTGTTGGCATCTGGCTCGGCAGGCCGTTGCTCATGTACATCCAAAGCTTCCACTCGCCTCCCTCGTTTTTCCGCCAAACGTTCACATAGCGGTCTTTCCGGGTAACCTGCGAGCCGCCATCGCGGGGAGTCATTCTCCACGTATGCCAGCCGTAGTCCCAGGCAACGCTGTCCTGAATCCGAATTTCGATGATGATAGGAACCAACTGCAGGTAATAGTAGGCTGTGAGTTCTCGAAATTCCGCACGGATGGCGTCTACGGCGTCGGTCCCTATCGCGGAGCTGATTCCATCTGGCATGTAAACGAACGCTGGATCGAGTAATGCGATCAGCCGTTCTGGATCGCCGGTGTTGAAGGCCTCGCGAAATTCTGTTTTTGCTGAATTGATCGCGTAAAGATCGTCCATGTTGCACCCAAGATAATTTCGCGCCGCCGCACACGTCAAGTATACGAAGAGCCGGCGCGTTTCGACTCGCCAATCCAATTCGATGTGCGAGACGACACTCTCGCTGTGGGTTACGCGCTCATTCGATCTGCAACTCTCCGCCTAGCTCTCTTTTGTCACGTTTTCGACCGTCACACATCTGACGAACGTAGGAAGAAATTCGCTGCTGCAGGCCAATCTGATCGTAAGGAATTCAAGGAGATGAGTTATTACGTAACCACAACGGATGTGGGATCAGCCGTGGGTCTTCAACGTCGTTCGATAGGCAAGCAGATGAGGAGGAAATCCCATGTTCACGATTGTGAGGTTCGTCCGCAAGTGGAAGCAGTGGTATCGCGTGCTGCGCTACGGCAAGGGATTTGGACTGTTGGATTCCGTACGCTATGGACTGTGGCTAGCCCGCGGCTGAAGGTGAGGATGCATCATGGCTCGAATAGAAGCCCCGGACGGACGCTCCAATTTGCGAACGCATTTGGCCACAACGCGCGGAGGCAGAAGTTTACTCGAAATCGACACTTGGATACCGAGCGAAATCAAAGCTATCACCCCGCTGGTGGAACGACTGATGCGGCTCATCGAAGGGTCGCATTGCATCACGGGCGAGGAAAGCTCGGTCGAACTGGCGCTCCGGGAAGCTCTGAACAACGCAGTCGTTCACGGCAACCGGCTGGATGCTCGCAAATTGGTTCACGTCCGCTGCTGCTGCAAGGTCGGCCAGGGAATCTCGCTGATCGTTTCTGACCAGGGCCAAGGGTTCGATCCGCGCAGCGTTCCTGATTCCGTGACTGTCGAAAACCTCGAAGCGGATCACGGACGCGGCATTCATCTCATGAAGTTGGCGATGGACGAGGTCTCGTTCGAACAGCGAGGCACCGAAGTTCACATGTCCAAGAGGCTGGCTCGCACTCCAAAAGCGGGTCTGCGAAGCGACCCATGCGGCTCTTAGCAGGACTCGCGGGTACTCGATTTTCGGTTCCATGCAAGACCGACCGATGATGAAATGTGTACTGGCTGCGTTTCGCTATCTCGTTACGGGCATCGTGGCGCTGCTTTTGGTCTTACTACTGATCGAGCTT
>DATLKS010000261.1:0-2957 GCA_035538255.1 Terriglobales bacterium | reverse complement strand
TCTCCAGCAACCAGACCGGTTGCGGATTGCAACAGCGTCTTTCCACTGAACTCACCAACAGTTTGAAAGCTGGGGTACTCAAGTTCGCCATACAAATATCCGACGAGAACCTGCCGATCGTCGGAGGGTACGGGTGAGCGTAATGCGACTGTCCGAAGGGCAGACTTGTCACGTCTCTCATGTGCGGTCGTGTAAGAGCCCGGAGGGATGGCGAGCTTTTCCATTGCAGCCGTCGTTCCCCACACGCTGCCGGTCGAAATGCTGCTCGTACCAAATTGGTCGTAAAGCGCGTAATCAACACCAACGAGGTCTGATAGCCGTGCAGTATGATCGGCATATCGACCATGCAGGTCCCACGTGCAGGCGTCATAGACAACCATCAACTTCCCACCCAACTGCACATATCGGTGGAGAGCGCCAATCAGCGCATCGTTAGCTTCGCGATGCACCTGGTCGGGAATAATCAATCCGGCCGAGTGGGTCTGGAACATGGGATCAAGCAACGCCGAGTCGCGAATTACGCGAATGTGAAGCCCTTCTTCTTCGGCAGCATCGATCCAGACCTGAACCTCAGTGTCTTTCTCATTTGCAGCGTCGGGAAGAAGGAGCGATATGGTATCTGCGGAAACTGCCGCTCTATGGTTATCTCTGTACACGACAGCGGCGACGCAGGTGAGCAGAAGCAGGACCATGGCTACTGCCAGCTTGGGTTTGAACATTCGGCTCATCGCGCGCTCGCCACTTTCGCGCAGGCGAGTGGATTCGCCTGATTGCTCTCGCCAATTTTCATCTCGACTGCCTGGAACGCGGATTCTTCCAGTACGTTCCAATTCGAGCTGAACCGAAGCGGTTCGGAGCGAGAGAGCCAGCAAGCAGCGGTGTCGCCGTCACCGAACTTGACCGCAGCCATTGCGACCAGACCCCAGGGATGCGGGTCGGACTTCTTGTCGAGCCAGTCGCCGGCGAAGCGCTCTTTCCATCTGGTCCATGCGGCGCGTGTCTGCATCTCGGAATCCATTGGCATGTCGGCGAGCCAGGGATACACCTGCGCTACGACGTCGGGGTAGAAGTCTGGCTTTCTCTTCTGGATAGATGGCCGAAACCACTCTGCGTGTTTGTTCCAGAACACCTGCTGAATCGCAGAATCCAGAGACTCTGCTTGTTTAGAAGTAGTCTGCGCCTCCTTGGGTTGACCGAATCGCTCCTGTGCACGGGCTATAGCTTGTAAAGCGGAGTACACCTCGACGTTGTCCATAAGCAGCGCAACATGGTTCTGCCGCGAGACGTGATACACGCCGAGCCGCCGATTGCGCAGTGCCTCAAGACTTGAGTGGGCCTTTTTGACGCTCTCTTGCCATTCAGCTGGAATGCCGGAGTCGGAAGCATTCGTGTAGAGCAGTTGCAGCCAGAGCGCTAGCATGGAGTCATCGGCATCAGCAGGGGAGCAGAGGCGCCAATCCTGGCCGGGCTTCCTGCAATATCTGCCAAAACTGCCATGACTGTCCTGTCGTGGAAGAAGCCATCGGATCCATTCCTGAACTGAGCCACGCACGTCGAGTCCGGCGTCCTCCGCCAGCAACAGCGCTTTTGTCGCAAAATACGGCTCGATGTAATCTCCGCGGTAGTGAAGAGAGATCGCACCATCCGGATGTTGGTATCCGCTAGGATCGAATGTCGGGGCAGAGGCCGAAGCGCACACCGCCAGCAGGCTGTAGAACCACAGTAGGATTGGGCCGCGCATCAGTCTCCCACGCGACCTTCTACCCTTGCCCAAACTGTTCCGTGAGTCACCGACCCCGGCGAGAGCCGAATCCGCGGTGCGCTGATTGTTGTAGGGAAATCAGGCAGTCCGATTTGTACGTTCCTGCCGACAACGATCTCGTGCTCAGAAATTACAGGACCTTTGATGAATGCTCCAGGCGCGATACGGATCGCCCTGGTGCTCACAAGACTTCCATCGATCACAGCGCGGGTTCAGATGGAGACCTCGTCATTCGCCTTGATACTTCCCAGCACCGAGCTGTCCTCTTCCATGACAAGGGTCTTTGTAACTACCAGGTCCCCGCGGTGTTGCTGTCCGGCTGTGAGATGCGCTTTTCCATGGACTCGGCTTCTACCGATTCCTGCATGCGCCAGTTTTGAAAACGGCGCCGGTTCGGTACGAACCGGGATTTCCATTGCATCGCTGGAGGTATAGATCACCGGCGCCTGCATTTGCTCAAATCTGCAGCCGGCCGATAACGTCAGCGCCTTATTCGAAGAGGCACGCCCGAATAATAGGCATCCGTGTCCAACCGATAGACCGGATTCAGCGTGAATCCATCGCAAAATCCGGCTGTTATCGCCGAGCACAATCTCCTCTTCGCCGAGCAGCGCGCGAAACAGGCTGTTTTCACCCGCCCGAAGCGTCCGCTTGGCGTAGAAGTTGTCAGTAGATAGAAAACCGGCGGGAAGCTGCGAAGGCGCCGCGCATATGACGAGCACGTCGATCTGCTTCGGCCCTGCCCAAATCCCAGACTCGGTGGAGAGAAAGATTTTCGTGCCGGCAGGCTCAAAGAAGCCCGTGGCTTCCGAAGTTCTCGCTAGATCGACACTCGATGCAAGGCCACGGCAGCGGCTGCGAAGCGAATCAGCGAAGTTCTCGATTCTTCCATCGTCTTTGCGTGTGACCAGCGGCCCTGCATCACGCTTAGACATCCACTCCCGTAGAGCCGGGGCGATTGGCAACGCGAGCAGTGCTCCAGTGGAAGCGGTAAGCGCGAGTGGGGCCAGGATGGAAGTCACGCGGACTTCTCCAGGACGGCCGGAGCCACACGTGAACGTTCAGTCTTATGCCAGGTCAGCTCCTGTCCTCGGAGTGAGGCCATACATTGCTGCCAGGCCGCTCGCGAAACGCTTATGGCGCTTACCGTAAATCCCAGAAATGTGAGTGGCAACAATTGAATCCGTGCTCTTGA
>DATLKS010000260.1:0-6339 GCA_035538255.1 Terriglobales bacterium | reverse complement strand
AGACAGTCTTGACGCGATTTCAGGTCCCACTCGCGCCACGGAGCGATGACCTTGAGCTGCGGAGCCAACGCCTGATAAGCGTGCTCAAACCGAACCTGATCGTTTCCCTTTCCGGTACAGCCATGAGCGACAGCAGTGGCGTTTTCCTGGAGCGCAACTTCCACCTGATGCTTCGCGATCACAGGTCGTGCGAGAGATGTGCCCAGCAGGTACTTGTGCTCATACACGGCGCCGGCAGAGATCGCCGGGAAGACGTAGTCAGTAAGGAACTCCTCGCGCATGTCGCGAACGACAACCTTCGATGCGCCCGTCTTCTTTGCCTTAGCAACTACGGCATCGAGGTCCTCGCCCTGGCCAACGTCGGCGACCATGGCGATTGCGTCATAGGAGTAGTTCTCCTTGAGCCAGGGAATGATGATAGAGGTGTCGAGGCCTCCGGAATATGCAAGTACGACTTTCTCAGGCATGAACTCTCCTTGGTTTCTTGAAGCTGGCGGAAAAACGATGGATGTTGCCGCCGAGCAGCATCAGCAGAATGGCTTTCTGGACATGCAGGCGATTCTCGGCCTGATCGAACACAACTGAACGCGGTGAATCGATGACCGCATCGGTGACTTCTTCTCCACGATGCGCAGGCAGACAGTGCATGAACAGAGCATGTGGCGCAGCGGACGCAAACTGCTTCTCGTTTACTTGATATCCCCCAAAAATCTCCTTACGTTGTGCCGCTTCGCTCTCATGGCCCATACTGGCCCAGACATCGGTGTAGATGGCATCGGCGCCGGCGATCGCCTTCTGGAGGTCAGTCAGAATCTGGATCGTTGCTCCAGTGGTTGCTGCAATCTTCTTCGCCTGTTTGACGATTTCGGGATTTGGTCCGTAGCCCTCGGGGGTGGCGACGCGAATCGTGCTGCCCAGGCATGCCGCCGTCAGCATCAGAGAATGCGCGACGTTATTCCCATCGCCGACGTAGGAAAGCTTCACGCTGCGCAGATCGCCGAACTTCTCTTGCAAAGTGAGATAGTCGGCCAATGCCTGGCATGGATGCTCGAGTTCGCTCAAAGCATTGATTACGGGAATGCTGGCATGCTCAGCCATGCCAGTGACGGTCGAGTGCGCGAAGGTGCGGAGGACAATTCCATCTACCCAGCGCTCGAGGTTGTGCGCGATATCGCTGAGTGTCTCGCGGGCATCGATGCGGGACGCCGTGTGATCGACGAAGAACACATGCCCGCCGAGGCTGGTGATTCCCGCCTCAAATGTAAGACGAGTTCGTAGCGAGGGCTTCTCGAAGAACATCACGATCTGCTTGCCGGCTAATGCGCCACGAAAGTCCTCTGGACGCGCCTTAATTACCGCGGCAAGGTCGAGGACTGCGCCCACTCCAGCTGGTCCGAGATCGTTAATGGAAATAAGGTCCTCACACCAGGCCTGCACTACCGGCAGCGGAGTGGTGGAAACGGACTGCATAGGTCGAGTGCTCAACGTGCGCTCCCTTGCGCAACCAGCTCCGACTCCGGCGCGGGCTGCGCGTGTGATTTCTTCTGCGACTTCTTCTGGCTCTTCTCAAGCTGCTTGAGGGTTGCGTCCAGCGCGTCTACAACTTGATCGATGTGCTTCTTGCCGATCGTGTAGGGGGGCAAGAACCGCAGCGACGTCTCATGAGTGCGGTTGATAATGATCCCGCGCTCCAGCATCGCCGTGACTGCGGCCTTGGCCAGATCGGCGGAATCGAGTTCCGCAGCGACCATAAGGCCGATCCCGCGCACCACGCGGAGGGAGCTGTGCTTCTTTTTCAGTCCTTCCAGCTTCTTGACGAAGTACTTGCCCAGCTCGCGATTCGACTTGATCAGCTTGCGCTTCTCGATCTCATCGATCACGGTGCATGCGACGGCGCAGGCCAGCGGTCCACCGCCGAAGGTGCTTCCGTGCATTCCCGGTTTGAGACAGCTCGCGGCTTCGTTTGTGGTTAGAACTGCGCCTAGAGCAAGTCCACCTGCGAGCGGCTTGGCGATAGTTAGAACATCCGGCTTAATTTCGTAGTGTTGATAGGCGAACCATTGGCCGGTACGCCCGAGGCCGCTCTGGATTTCGTCGATGATCAGCAGAGCACCGCTGCCTGCAGTAAGAGCGCGTGCAGTGTCGAGGAAGTCGCGCGTGACCGGCTGAATACCACCTTCGCCCTGGACCACTTCAAGCGCCACGGCACAGACGCTGTCGTTGAATTTCTGCTTGAGATCTTCAACATCGTTGAGCTTCACGAATTCAACGCCAGGCACAACCGGCGCAAAAGCATCGCGATACTTTGACTGACCGGTGGTGGACATCGCGCCGTAGGTGCGGCCGTGAAAGGAGTTGTCCATCGCCAACACGCGCCACTTCGGTTCCACTCCGGGAGCTGCCGTCTTCTTCGCATATGCGCGGGCAATCTTGAGTGCCGCCTCAAATGCTTCCGTGCCGCTGTTCGACAGGAAGACGCGATCGAGCCCCGAGATGCGCGTCAGTCTTTCTGCGATGTCTGAGGTGAACTCGTGGTAATAGAGGTTCGAGCTGTGAATCAGCTTCGCCGATTGTTTGGTGATCGTCTTCAGCACGGCACGATCGCCGTACCCGAGCGCGTTCACGCCGATGCCGCTCACGAAGTCGAGATATTTCTTGCCTTCGGAGTCGTACAAATGCACGCCCCGGCCGCGTTCGAGCAGCAGCGGTTGGCGGTCGTAGGTCGGCAGCAGCAGCCGCGCCTCTGTTTCTTTTGCTTTGGCCAGCTTCATGCCACCATTACCTCGGTACCGCAATCGATCTTGCAGGTATAGAAATCGGGAAGAAGATCCGCTTCACTCGCGGGCAGAATGCGCACGCGTCCTACGCCTCGCCGCAACGCTTCCTGGCAGGCTTCCAATTTGGGAAGCATGCCGCCGTTGACCACCGACGTCTTCACGAGGTCGTCGATCTGCTTCATCTGCAGCCAGCGAATCACCGAGCCGTCCGCGCTCTTCACGCCCGCGACATCGGTGGGAAAAATGAGCGCGTGTGCGCGGCAGGCGACGGCGCAGGCTGCGGCTGTCTGATCGGCATTCACGTTGTAGTACTGTCCATCGGTGCCGAGCGCGACGCTGGAGATTACGGGAATACCACCGGCGTTCCAGATGGCTTCAATCCAGCGCGAATCGACCGCGCAGATTTCGCCCACGTAGCCGAGATCGCAGCCGTTCGTCTTTTTCTTACGCGCGCGGAAGCTCGAACCGTCGGCGCCGCACATGCCTATGGCCGGCTTTCCCAAAGCGGCAATCTCCGCGACCAGAGCCTTATTCACTTTGCCGGCCAAAACCATGAGCGCAACGTCGCGCGTTTCCGAATCGGCTACCCGCAGACCGTTCACGAAGCTGCTCTCTTTGCCGAGCTGATGGAGCGTCCTTGTAAGCTCGGTGCCGCCGCCGTGAACTACGGCAACCTGATGATGATTGCCGTCGGCAAGATCGACGATGGCTCGCGCGCATTTATGCACAAGTTCGCGGTTGTCGAGCGCAGCGCCGCCGATTTTGACAACGACTCTCAATTCAGGCCCTCCCGCTCTTCAAAGCCGCACATTACGTTCATGTTCTGCACCGCCTGTCCGGCAGCGCCTTTCATCAGGTTGTCGAGGCAGGAAACGATCACTGTGCGTTTGCCGTCGGCGCTCAGGTTAAAGCCGATGTCGCAGAAATTCGTGTATAGCGAATAGCGAATCTGCGGCAGCTTCGTGCCAAACAGCCGTACCCAGGGACGATTCGCGTAGAACTTGCTGTAAATCGATTCGATTTCTGCTGATGTCATCGGCTGGTCGAAGCGAACGTAGATGGTCGAGAGGATTCCGCGCGGAATCGGCAGCAAGTGCGGCGTGAAGGTTAGTTCGTCGTCCTGCAAATCGAGCTGCTCGAGAATCTCTCCCAGATGCCGGTGCGTGAAGACGCCATAGGCAGAGAGATTGTCCGCCACTTCGACGAAGTGCGTTGTCGCTGTTGGCTGCTTGCCCGCACCTGACACGCCGGACTTTGAGTCACAGATGATGCCAGCGCTCCGGTTGATTACCTTGGCTGCGACCAGGGGTGCGAGAGCGACGATAATCGAAGTGGCATAGCAGCCTGGATTCGCGACCAGCTTTGATCCAGAGACATGGTTCGACGGCAGCTCGGGCAAGCCATAAACAGCCGCGCTGCTTACCTGATTAGCAATCACCGGGTTTGCATCGTGAAAGCAGTAGATGGCGCGATGCGATTCCCTCTTCAGACGCCAGGCTCCGCTCAGGTCGATCACACGAATACCGCGCTTCAATGCCTCCGGTGCCCATTCGCGCGAGGTCTCGTGCGGAGTGGCAAGGAAGAGAACGTCCACGCCACTTTCGCCCAGCTTCTGCCAATCAAAGGGATGAACGCGCAACTGTCCATTGCCGAGGACGTGCGGATAGTACTCAGTCAGATCGTAGGAGTTGCCGGACTCCCTCGTGAAGAGCAGGGGCTTGGCCAGCCGAGGATGTTTGCCGAGCAGGCGCGCAAGTTCAAATCCGGCGTATCCGGTCGCGCCAACGACCGCGGTTTGGAGTTGCTGTCCCATTAAACAAGCATCTCCCTTATGCGGCCGGCGACGCGCTCGGCATCGCGGCTGTTCTCGCAAATAATTAGGATGGTGTCATCGCCCGCGATCGATCCCAACATCTCCTCCCAGCCTTCAGCATCGAGGGCGGCAGCAACGGGCTGAGCGCTGCCGACGCTGGTCTTCAATACAAGCTGGTTCTGAGCCTCGCGCACGCTAAACACGAACTCACGCACGAGTCGCTCGGCCGCAGGCAGAGCAGCCTCGCCGGCCTCGTTCGCACGGGCATAACCATTGGCCGTTTTCACGAGTCCAAGCTCATGAATGTCGCGGGAGAGCGTGGCCTGAGTGACCTTTTGCCCATGCCGCGCCAACCCGCGCCGGAGGTCCTCCTGGCTCGCTACGTTCCCGTTTTCAATGAGTTGCAAAATCAATTGCTGCCTCGTCAGCTTGGACATGATGCATGAATATGCATTCTTATGTATAAATATTCAACCCGGTTATGTCAAATAGTTTCTGCGGCGGGAATCGGGAGTGAAAGGGACTTCCAGGAGCGAAAAACTGGCGGAAATCTGCGCCAATCGATTCAACGTCTAGCTTGCGCCTGCAAGGGTGCCACCCACGAGCCGCCGTCGGTTTGCGGTCTGATGGAGGATGCCGGCATCCTGCGATGTGAATACAACACCAGAGCTGCTGCCCGCATCCAGAACTGGCATGAGGACGCTGATCGCGTCGCTATTTCTCGTCTGCCAACTCTTCGCGGTGGTGTATGCGCAATTTACGCCGCGTCGATACTTCTGCTGGGCGCCAAACGATTACGTCACGGAATTCAACCTCAAAGTCACCATCCATGGCCGCAGCCTCACTCCTGAACAGGTACTTGACAGATACGCGCTGCGCGGATTCGTTTTTGAAAATGTGCCCTCGCACCTGACCGATATCGTGCAGCAGTACGAGCAAACATACGGACGCCGCGACGATGCCCACGTGGAACTCTCTTGGACACTAAACGGGAGGGGGCCTGAACAACAGTGGCGCTGGCCATCGCCGTAGAGGTTCAAGATGTCTGCAGCACCAGCTTGTCCGCACTTCAACTCTTCAAGTTCGGCACACGCCTGGCCGAGCACCCGGCAAATCATCGAGAAAATCGTCTTTATTTCCTGTACCGAGCTGCCGCCAAATCTGTTGTTGATGGCGAAACTTGTCGTTCTGTGCGTACTTCTTAATCGCCATCTGCCGCTATCGTCGCACTTCCTGCCGTTTCTTCCCATTTTTGACCGCCTGGGAACGCCAGCAGCTTTTCACTGGGTGCTCACGGGTGTGTTTGGCGTTGCCGCATTGGCGCTGTTCCTCAATTTTCGCGTCAGGACCGCCTGTCTGATCCTTGGTCTTTCGCTGTTTGTGTCGGTTCTCGCATCGCGATCGTATTTTTCCAACAACCTGGTTTATTGCGGGTGCTTGCTGCTTCTGACAGGCCTCCACCAACCTGGGCGCGAGCCCTGGCCGCTCCGTTTTCAGGTGGCGCTCCTGTATTTCGGCGCCGGACTCAACAAAGCTCTGGATATTGACTGGCGCTCCGGACAGTTCTTCGAGCACTGGTTCGGCTATGTCCATCACCACCTCATATATGTGCGGATCGCATCCTTGGCGCCGCCGCTGTTGCTCTCACAAGTAATGTCGTGGGCGGCGATTGCTACCGAGTTCTTTCTCGCGGCGGCTTTCCTCGTCCGTCGTCTCTTTCCTTACGCCATCTGGCTCGGCCTGCTTTAT
>DATLKS010000259.1:0-1879 GCA_035538255.1 Terriglobales bacterium | reverse complement strand
ACTCGCATTGTGGAACCCGCTGAATCGCAACCTGACTGGAACGTGAAAGCTCGACGCGCCCTGCCAGTTGATGCCAGCCACATGGCCGTGCCCGCACAGCAGATCTTCGATCCATCCCAAGACTTCAAAAGCCCGCTTTCTGGATTTGCGCGAATAATAAAGGTGCCACGCAAATAAGGCAGCGAGGCCGACAGCCACATAGAGGAGCGTCAGGCGGACCATTACGCTAATGATAGATGCTGTTGGCAAGGATGCAGATGCGCCATTAAATGGTCAGCCGTTTTCACCACCGAATCACGGAGAACAGGAAGTTTTCGTTCCTCAAGCCAGGTCTGACTGCCTTGATACACGCTCCTCGGTTCTCCGCGTTTTCGATGCCTCCATCGTGAACTGACTAGCGCACAAGCGCTTCGAACGCCATGCGATAGTGCTCAGGCAGCGTCCGCTTTTGCATGTCGGCATTTACCACGAGGTGCGTCGTCTCGCCTTCGGCCAGGATAGTCCCGTCGCTCTGGCGCAAGATTTCGTATCCAAAATGAATGAGTGAGCCGCGGACATTACGCAGCTCCGTTCTAACCACGATCTGCTCGTCGTAATACGCAGGCGACTTGTAACGACACCGGGCATCGACAACTGGCAGATGGCAATCATGTTCAGTCTCCATCTGCTTGTACTCAAAGCCGAGACTGCGCATCAGCTCCACTCGTCCGATTTCCATCCAGACAAAAAAATTTGCGTGATACACCACGCCCATCTTGTCGGTTTCGGCGTACCGGACGCGAAGAGGAACCTCGTGGCGGCGCTGATCAGCGTGGCGGGAGGTCAATGTCCGCTCCAGTGAGGCCTTCGCTTCTCGAGAAAGGCCGTGATGCCTTCGCGGAAATCGTCAGTTTGGCGGATGCGCGCGTTTTCTTCGATGGCGGCTTGCAGACGGCGGTCCAGCTCTTCATTCACAGTCTGTGACAAAAGCTGCTTCGTGGCGCGCAATGACGCGGCACTGTTTTCCATGAGAGCACGCGCAAGCTCATGAGCGCGATCCAGAAGGCGATTGGGTTCGATGATCTCGTTGACGAGTCCTAATCTCAAGCCTTCCTCTGCAGGGAAAATTCGTCCGGTGAGCAGAAGATCTCGCGCGCGCTTTTCGCCGATCTGCCGAACCAGGAAGTTGGACACAATGGCGGGCACGAAGCCGATGCGAACCTCGGTATAGCCAAATTTGGCTTCGGGAGTGGCAAGGGTGAAGTCGCAGATGGTTGCGATTCCCGTGCCGCCGGCAATGGCTGCGCCATTCACCGCCGCGATTGTGGGTTTGGGAAAGTCATAGATCGAGCGGAAAAGACGAGCCATCGTTTTCGAATCTTCGATGTTCTGCTGATGCGAGCGGCCGATCAGAGCCTTCAGATCGTCCAAATCTATTCCCGAACAGAAAGCCTTGCCTGCGCCGGTGATAATGAGCACCTGTGACGAAGATTCTCGAACCTTATCCAAAACATGCTGCAGATCCGCAATCAGTTCATAGCTGATGGCGTTGCGCTTGTCAGGACGGTTGAACGTGAGGAGCGCGATGCCATTGCTCTCGTGCAGGATGATAGTTTTGTGCGTCATTGAATGTTTGGCGAGGCCGATCCCAACGCGATCAGTTGCGACATCTTGAGCACGTTCTCCAGAGGTTTGCGAATCGGTAGTTCAGCGCCGAGCTTTTTCAAGGCCTCGAGCACAGCCTCCGTCGGAAGATTTCCTACGAGTTCATCTTGAGCGAATGGACACCCTCCGAGACCGCCGAGCGCCGAATCGAAGCGGCGGCATCCGGCATTGTACGCGGACTTGACCTTCTCTTCCGCTTCGGCGGGACGGCTGTGCAGATGCACCCCGATTTCTA
>DATLKS010000258.1:0-1993 GCA_035538255.1 Terriglobales bacterium | reverse complement strand
GTCAACAAGACTGAATCAGGCGCCGCTAGCGGATTGTGACCCGCTACTGAACGCTACCGCCGATTTCCTGCTGTAACACATGCTCTTCGCTCCGCGTTCTGTGGTGCAGCTCATTTGATTTCCTAATGAACTCCGCAATTCGAATCGCCTGTCGATCAGTCTTGCACGGTTTCACGCACCCAGTTCTCGACATCCCTCAGGACCGCGGGCCCGAACTCTCCCATTCTTTTCTTATGTGTTAACGCCAGCATACCGTCACGCTGGGTGGCTTCGTGCTTGAACGGGGTCCTGCGCCATCTCATTTATGGTGTGGAGGCAACTGATTGGATCACCTACACTCTTGCCCCTCTGGTGCTCACGTCGGTAGCATGGTCGCAGGTGTCTTGCCGGCTCTGCGCGCGGCGAATGTGGAACCCATGCGCGTACTGCAGAGCGAGTAAGTCGACATCAAACAAGACTACCGCAACGAGTCGCTTCGCAGATCATGCGTTGTGCTGCGAGTTATAAGAAAGCGCCCCTGAAACTCAGGATTATTCGATACGCAAAGCTTCCATTGGATCGACCGAAGCGGCACGTCTCGCTGGGAGAAACGCGGCCGTGAAAGCAGCGGTCAGCAACAGCACCATGACCATCGTGCTAACCGGCGCGTCGAGAACCTTCACTTCGTATAAGAGGCTGTGAACGATGCGGATCGCCACAGCGCCGCACGCCAGACCGGCAGCCAGTCCCCCCAGAACGGGAACTCCAACCTGGCTCAGCGTGAGCGAGTACATTTGCCCACGAGTTGCGCCTAGCGCCATGCGAACACCGATCTCCCGCGTGCGTCCGGCTACGGACACGCTCAACACGCCGTACATTCCCAGCATTGCGAGCAGGAGAGCCGCCACCGCAAATGCGATTAGCACGCTGGTTTGAAAGCGCTCTGTGGCAAGCGAATCGCTTACCTGCGAGTCTAGGGTCTTGACGCGCGCGATGGAAATATTGGGAGCATATTGCCAGATCGCTTGTTGGACGGCGGCAAGCAGTTGGCTTGCCGGCTGCGCGCCGCGGACGGTAAAGAGCGTCACGTAAGGCGGTCGGTCTTTGTAGTGCAGATACGCCATTTTCGCAGGCTGGGTTTTCAACGATGTACTGCGGGAATCGGCGACGACGCCAATCACGTTGAACTTGCGACCTTCAACCTGAAGTTGCTGACCGATGGGGTCCTCATTTGGCCAGAGGGTTTTTGCCAACCCCTGAGAGATAACCGCATTGGTGAGGTTGCGGTCGCGATCTTCGAAGAAGCGTCCGAAGAGGAGCCTCTCACCCATAGTTTCGAAATATCCCGAACTCACCCAACGCAGATTGATCAAGGTCTGCTGCGTCGGCTTGTCCACTCTCGAGAGGTCTTCTATCCAGGTTTCGCCTTCGAGTGGCATCGCGCTGACGAATCCTGCGGATTTCACTCCGGGAATCGAGCGTAGGTTATTCAGCACGGTGTCGATGAACGATGTCCGGCTGTCCGCACCGCCGTACAGTTTGGTAGAGAGGCGGGCCTCCGCAATTACCACATGCGCGGTTTGGAAACCTTTGTCCTGCCCGAGCAACTGCAACAAGCTTTTGGCGAAAAGACCGGTTATCAGCAGTAATGCTGTGCATCCGGAGACGTGTAAAGCCATTACCCAGGTTCTGAGCTGACGGCCCTGCCTGCTGCCCAGGGTATGGCTGTTGTTCTGCTGCAGCGCAGCTTGAGGCTGAATGCCCACCAGACGGAGTGCGGGCAGAGTCCCAAAAAGGATGCTCGATGCAAGCGTAACCACGAGCGCGAACAACAGCACAGTGATGTTGAGATGAACTTCGCCCAAACGGGGAAGATCGATTGGATAATGATGGCGGAAAAGACCCAGGGAGACCTTTGCAAGAAAGATCCCGAGCGCACCACCGACGAATGCGAGGAGCACACTTTCCGCCAGCGAACTCCAGACGATCTGAAGGCTCGAAGCCCCAAGCGCAC
>DATLKS010000257.1:0-2197 GCA_035538255.1 Terriglobales bacterium | reverse complement strand
TACTCTGAGGAATCGTAGTGCCTGTGGAGCTACAACCTAGAGTCGCAGGGTTCACCGAAGTGCAGACCGAGTGGGCAAAGGTACCGCTCAGCATACTCGGCAGCGGAACTTCTGCAGTGTTGTTCGAATATGTAACTGTGCGGCGGAACTCCTGTGAAAAGAAGAAAAATGTTTTATTGCGTTGCTGGTAGAACTTGGGAATCCAAACTGGCCCCCCTAATGTCCAGCCGAAGTTGTTATAGCGCAGCGGAACCGGTTTGTTCGGCGAGCCGTTTCCCAATTGGGTCTGCTTGTTGAAGTAGTTGTTGGCATTCAGGAAGTCGTTGCGGAAGAACTCATAAGTACCGCCGTGCAGACTGCTCGTACCGGAGCGCGTAATCACGTTTACTTGGCCTGCAGCGCTGCGGCCTAGTTCGGGATCGTATTGGCCACGAATGACGCGGACCTCGGCGATTGCGTCCACGCTGGGAAAACTGAGTAATGTGAGATTACTGCCTCGATCTACATTGTCGGCGCCGTCCACCATCCAGTTATTCTCTTCGCGGCGGTTACCGTTCATCGCAAATCCCACCGTGTTGGTACCAACAGGCGCAAAAGCCCCGACGTAGAAAGAATCGGAGTTGCCGGAATCTGAAACTCCGGGCTGGAGCGTCACTAATTGCTCATAGTTGCGATTATTAAGCGCCAGCTCGCGAATTTGCGTGCCACTGATCAGACCCGCCGCCTGTGGTGATTGCAGCTCGACTTGGGCGGTCGTCGCCTGAACTTCCACGGTCTGCGATGTCGAGCCGACCGTTAATGCAGGGAAAAAAGTAAGTTTGTCATTCGCATTTAGGACGATCCCGGTTTGCACATATTTCTGAAAGCCGGCGGCGGATACCGTCAGAGAATAGCGCCCGATTGGTAATAGTGGCGCGGAAAAGTCTCCACCACTGCTGGTCCTAACAGTTCGAATGACGGCGCCTTTTTCCGTATCGGTAATGGTGACCGTCGCATCCGGTACGACCGCACCTTGAGGGTCCTTAACGGTTCCGGCAATGCTTCCTGTGATTTGCTGCGCCACAGCGACACACGCAAACCAGCTACATAGCACAGCTATGAGTCCCAAACGAAAAAGCACACGCATCTTCCCCTCCAGAATGGGTATGAGAGTTCGCGAAGTGTCCTATTTTGGTCGCCAATGCTATGTGCGGTGAATCGCCGTTGTCAAACCAAAAGTGCAGCTAAATACTTGTAGCAGCGATAAATAGCGCAGATGTACAGGCTGGGCGGCAACCCTGGGAAGAGTTGCCGTTCGCGCTATGCAGATGGAGAGAGTCGTGGTAGCCTCGGCGTTATATAGGAAGGTATTCCGTTAATCTGAGCGCGAATTACCCCGGTTTCTGAACGGTGACATTTTGTGGTCGAGAAATCGCGCCCTCCTTTGTTAAGCTCTAAATCCTTCATAAATCGTTCTCCATAGCGTTGCGGTTTGTCGTGTTTTGGCAGATTTTTGTTGCCAAGATGCCCAGAATAATGGCATCTAAGTGCAAGCGCGGGGGTGCAATGGGCCACTGGAAAGAGATCATGCTGCGGGGCGCGGTGATACCGCTTCAGCAAATGGCGATGTTGCGCGAGCAAGTGGCCATGCTGCGCGGCACGTCCAGCAACGAAGACCGAATGCGGCATGAGCTGGTTCACTTTGGCGCCATGCTGCACGAGAACGGATTCGTCGCCGCCACTGACGGCAATCTCTCAGTGCGTCTCGACGATGGCCGCATCATGATCACGCCTACCGGCTTCAGTAAAGGGATGATGGAGCCGAAGGACATGGTGGTGGTCGATCTCGCAGGAAAGAAGCTCAGCGGCAGCCACAATGCTTCGAGCGAAGCGCAGATGCATCTGGCGATCTATCAGGAACGCCGCGACGTGAACGCCGTGGTTCACGCGCACCCGTGCACTGCGACTGCCTTTGCCTGCAGTGGGATTGCGCTCGAAGAGCCGATCTGCGCCGAAGTCGTAATGACGCTGGGTAAAGTCCCGCTCGCTCCCTACGCCACTACCGGCACACCAGAATTGACCGATAATATCCGGCCCTTTATTCGCGATCATTCCGCCATCCTGCTCGCAAATCACGGTGTCGTGACCTACGCCGAAGACCTGCTCTCGGCGTATCTGAAGATGGAGGCCGTTGAACATTTCGCAAAGGTGACGCTGG
>DATLKS010000256.1:0-9507 GCA_035538255.1 Terriglobales bacterium | reverse complement strand
GGATCGTGACTATGATTACGGCGGTGATGGCGCGGCATCTGCCGTGGGTATTTGTAGGGTTTGCAGTGCTGCTTGCAGTCATCATTTCCCGCCTACAATTTAGAAAGTCGCGTGCAAGCCGCCAAGCAGACCCTCCAACCGCCTGATTTGCGGCATTTCATGCTTACGAATTCATCGTTACGAAGTTCCGAAGTCGCGCTTTAGCTGCCTTATTGCACAATCTCTCAGCTCGTCACAAACCTGGGATGATTTTCTTTATGTACAAATTGCGGAGGCGCAAGGGACGACAGTGCTGACGATCGCATTCTAGGTACCAAAATACGCGCAACGCAACCTTCTAACGAGCGTCTATATTAGTGTGATGTCTCGGGGTTTACTGGCGATAGGGTTGGGCTTGATATTGCTGGCGTCTCCTGGGTTTGGCCAGCGCATGCTCGGACAGCATGCGCGGGGACCGGAGCTTCGCGGTATACCTGGCTCTGTAACTGATCCAAGGCCTGACGGCAGTCTCCGCGGGATTCCCGGCAGCGTAACCGATCCGCGTTCGACTACAGGTAGTGGTTTCAGAGGATCGTTCGGCTTTGGGAATGGCGGACATTTTGGTGCACCGCGTCACCATCGAGGCACTCCAGTCGTGGGGGTTCCGTATTATGTGTATCCGTATGCATACGATTCCTCGTATTACGACCAGTCTCCTGACCAGCCGGCGCCACCGCAGCCGGCGCCGCAAGTAATCGTAATCAAGGAAGAACCTTCACATTCTGAAGACAGCTCGCGCTATGGCGAACATTCTTTTGACGGCAGCAAGTCTCAGCCGGTTCAGCAGGAAGCCGCGCAGCCTAAACCACCTGCTGCTCAACCGACTGAAGATCTAGGTCCAACGACTACTCTGGTTTATCGCGACGGACATAAGAGCGAAATTAGAAATTATGCGATCGTCGGCTCGAACCTCTTTGATCTGACCAAAAGTCCGGCCATGAAGAAAATCCCTCTCGCCTCTTTGGATCTTGAGGCGACCCGCCGTGAGAACGAAGAAAACGGCGTAGATTTCCACCTGCCCTAAGGCTCTATCCTTCCAACCCGCAGCTCTCCTTCCGCATCTTTCAGGAGAGCGTCTGATCCGCTCACTCGCCAACCCTCCGGAGTAGTTCATGACCTTAAAGAAGATCGGCTCGAGTAGTCTCGCCATTGCTCTCTCTCTGCTCTTGTGCAACACGCCGCAGTACCTGATGGCGCAAAACGCGAGTCAGGCGACACCGCGAGCAACACAAGCAACAGAATCGCAGGCTGCGCCAGACCAGAACACGAGTCCTGATGGGCAGGCGCAGTCGACGCGGCCCGATCCGTCGCAAGCCCCGCTTGCTCCTGCGCCGACTGCACGTCCTGCAGAGAACAACAGCGTGCCTCCGGACGCGCCGAGCGAGGTGCAGCGCACCCAACAGGCTCAGCAACCGGAGACCACTCCAGTAACGCAACCCGCGCAGCAGCGCCCTGCCAATCCTCTGGGGACGGCGACCGCACAAAAAGGGGCAACTCGCGGCGGCGTAGCATCCAAGCCGGCAGGCGAGGCCATTGCGCCGGCCAAGCAGCGTCAGGTGCGCTCTCTGCTGATCAAGGTAGGACTGGTAGCGGCCGGAGCCGCTGCAATCGGAACAGTCGTTGGCCTCACGCGTGGAACATCAAGTGTTCCGCCGGGAGCTGCGCGATAACATTGTTCGCTCCTAACCATTTCAGGAATTTCAGGTGAGTATCAAGCGTCCACTACTGATCACCTTCTCCGGACTCGACGGGGCCGGCAAGAGCACCCAGATCGAGAACCTTCGTGAGCGCCTCAACTCAGCTGGACTCAACGTCAAGCTACTCGCATTCTGGGACGACGTCGTGGTAATGACGCGCTATCGGGAGCGATTCGTACACAAAGTGTACGGCAGCGAGAAGGGAGTTGGCGCACCAGGAAAGCCCGTAAACCGCCGCGACAAGAACGTGCGCGCCTGGTATCTGACTCTTGCTCGCCATGCTCTATATATTCTCGATGCCATTGATTTGCGCATGGTGGTAAACAGGGCGATTAAGTCTGGCGCTGACGTAGTGATCATGGACCGCTATATCTATGACGAGCTCGCGAACCTGCCGCTTGTGCGTCCCGCAACTCAGTCGTTTGTGCGTTTCGTCGAAAAACTCAGCCCGCGTCCTGATATCGCCTATCTCCTCGACGCTGATCCTGAAGCCGCGCACAAGCGAAAGCCCGAGTATCCGGTGGACTTCATGCATAAATGTCGAGTTGCGTACTACCGATTGGCGGCGCTGCTTGGCACAATGACGATCATCCCGCCTCTCCCACTTGCCGAGGCGAAGCTGGCAGTCGTTACGGCTTGTGACAGGGCCATTCTGGCGCGTGAGCTGAAATTCGCAATCGAGCCGCCGGACCGTAGTTTCGGCGCACCCGCAGCTTAGCTGTTCGTAAAACTTCCGACCCATTGTAGCTGAGTAAATCTACAGATTGATGTAGAACGTCGCCCCGGACTTCTCCTTCTTGTCCCCGGGCGCCGGATGCCGCAAGGCAGAAAAGCTGAACTGCTGGTGCTCCCGAAATGGGAAAGGCTCAAACCGATATTCCTCTTCTGCCCGCGTGACCGTGAGATCTGGATTTGCGAATCTCACCGGAAGTCTCGATCCGCAGCACAGATATAGTGAGAGCAGATCGCAGAACTGCAGAGCATCGACCAGCCGTTCCAGCGCAGTTTCCTCAACCTTAGTCTTTCCACGCAATCTCGCTTGCCGCTGCTTCTCGCGTTTACGAAAGCTTTCGAGCTTCGCCTGATTCTTCTGGTCGTCGCGAGCTGAGATACGCTCAAAATGGCGGCTCACAATGTATCCGCCGACAGGCGCAAACTGCTCGGCCGTGTCGATGGATGAGGTCCATGCCTGCAGGAATTGATGCGAAGAAGCATCGAGAAAGCTCCACGGCGGAAGCTTGGGATGCGAGCGAAGGCGTTGGATCTGTTCCGCGTCCTGCATGCTCCAGCCCGAGTCGTGCAGCGCGATTGATCGAGAGATCGTCACGTCAATCGGGCCGAACAGATCCCCGCGAAGCGCAGCCGCCAGATCTCCGGCGAGTGCGGCATGAGAAGGCTGAGTAACTACCCAGTACGTCGGAGCTTTTGCCTTTTGCCGTTCCTCGACTGCTTGCCAGGCTGATATCACGCGTGCGCCCGGCGACTCGTTCGCATTTGGGAATAAGATCATTTAAACTTCCGACGCTCTGAGTGTCCGCGTATTTTTATTGAGGAATGAGCCTGTATTTGCAAAATCAATCTCGATGCCGATAATAGATGGTTGAATCGCCCCTTCCAACCGCTCCAACTCCCTTTGTGGCGCTCGGCATTGTTGCTTTCGGCTGGCTGCCTCGGTTTAATCGCATGCGATTCGAAGCAGTCGGCGCAAGCGCGCCAGCTAAGTCCGCAAGAGCTGCGCGGGCGCAATCTTTTTCAGGCTGACTGCGCCCTGTGTCATAACGCTTACAAACAAGAGCCGCTGCAAGGACCGCCTCTGGTAGGAATGTTTCGCAAGCAGGCGCTGCCCAGCGGAATGCCTGCGACTGACCAGCACGTAAAGGAGACCATTCTGAGCGGCCGCCGCAACATGCCCGAATTCCATGACATTCTCGACGAGAAGCAGATTCAGGACCTGCTGGCGTTTCTGCATACGCTCTGACGCCAACTCAGTCTCGTACAATAGAAGCAGCACATGTCCGCTGGCGTACAACTCATCCAGATCGACCTCGCACCGCGCCTTCCGAAGCCCAAGCCGGAGTGGCTGAAGGCGCGTGCGCCGGTAGGCGAGAATTACCATGAGTTAAAAAAACTCGCGCGCAAGCTGGAACTTCATACCGTCTGCGAGTCTGCCCAGTGTCCGAATATTGGCGAGTGTTGGAACCATCGCACAGCAACGTTTATGTTGCTCGGAAATCTATGCACACGGCGTTGCGGCTTCTGTGCTGTTCCGAAAGGGAAGCCAGAGCCGATCGATTTCGACGAGCCACGCCGAGTCGCTGAAGCTGTTGCGACACTCGGACTGAAACACACCGTCATCACCAGCGTAAACCGCGACGACGACAACATCGGCGCGGCGACGATCTTCGCCGAAACCATTCGTGAAGTGCGGCGGCAAGCGCCTGGATGTCAGGTTGAAGTCCTGATTCCAGACTTCCAGGGACGGGAAGACGCGCTGAAAATCGTACTTGAGGCACGTCCTGAGGTTCTGAACCACAACACCGAAACGGTACCGAGGCTCTATCGCGCTGTCCGTTCTGGCGCTCGGTACGAGCGCACCGTCAGGCTGCTGGAAAACGTGAAGACGATTGCTCCTGGCATGGTGTCAAAAACCGGCGTGATGGTCGGAATCGGCGAGAGCACTGATGAATTATTAGATGTCTTTCGCGATCTAGCGGCCGTTCAAGTGGATATCCTCACAATTGGCCAATATCTGCGCCCCTCACGCGATCACTTGCCTATCGCGCGCTACTACCATCCCGAGGAGTTTCGTTTCCTCAAAGTAGAAGCCTTGAAAACGGGCTTCCGCCACGTAGAGTCGGGACCTCTGGTGCGGTCCAGCTACCACGCCCACGAGCAGGCCGAATCTACGGGATTGATTTGATAGAGATCGCCAACCTGCATCTCGTCAGACCAGCAGACCTAACCAACTAGCACCTCCGGCGTCTAAATGACGATGGTTATGCCTGCCTGCTTCTCACGATCGTGAGGCCTTCGCATGCTAGACCAACTCATCCAGGACTTCACTTATGGCGCACTGGGATTGCGTCGAGCGCCGGGGTTCGCGGTCATCGCAATCATCACGCTGGCGCTGGGAATCGGCGCGAATACCGCGATCTTCAGCATCATTTATGCCGTGCTGCTTCGGCCCTTGCCGTACGACAAGCCAGGGCAACTGGTTCGTCTTTACGAAACGGAGGCCGCTCCGGGAAATTACCCGTTCACCGGACCCGATTTCCTGGACTGGAAATCGCAGAATCACAGTTTTCAGGATATGACGCTCGTCGGCTGGGCGCACTCCCTGAACCTCAGTGGCCGGGGAGAACCAGATCATGTAATGGGCATCCCCACGGAGTCGAACTTCTTTTCCTTGTTGGGAGCACGTCCCTTGCTGGGCAGGACTTGGGCTGCCGGTGAAGACGAGCCTGGACACGACCATGTACTCATCCTCGGTTATGGGCTGTGGCAAAACCATTTTGGCGGTGACCCGAAGATCCTCGGCCGCGATATCGAGCTGAATGGCGAAAAATACAACGTCATTGGCGTGATGCCGGCCGGCTTTCATTTCCCGCCTGAAGCGCAGCTTTGGATTCCCCAAGACATGGATAGTAAAAGCCTCGGGCCGCGTGGCAGTCATTCGTATCGGGCATTCGGTCGTCTCAAGCGCGGAGTCTCATTGCAACAGGCGCAGTCGGAGATGTCGGTGATCGCCGGCCGGCTGGAGCAGCAATATCCCGATTCGAATTACAAGGTCGGCGCTTCACTCGTGGAACTGCACCAGGACATGGTCATTGAATCGCGGAAGTCACTGCTCATGATGGGATGGGCCGTGGCGCTCGTCCTCCTGATCGCCTGTGCCAACATCGCGAACCTCCTGCTCTCAAGAGCGGTCGCACGACAGAAGGAAATGGCCATCCGCAGCGCGCTTGGTGCGGGACGTACTCGTCTTATTCGACAGGTGTTAACCGAGAGTATTTTGCTTGCTGCTGCCGGGGCGATTGCGGGTCTTCTATTGGCCTGGAGCGGCGTCAAGATCATTACGGCGCTGAAGCACCTCGGTCTGCCGTCTGCGAACGTGATCGAAATCAATCCAGCAGTGCTCGGTTTCACTCTGGTCCTCGCACTACTGACAGGGATCGTGTTTGGGATCGTACCTGCATTGCAGATCTCTCGTCCTGACTTCCATGAAGAGTTGAAGGGCGGAGCAGGCAGCGCGGTGAGCCCCGGCCGCAAGCGTCGTTCCGTAAGCGATGTGCTAGTGATGGGCGAGGTCGCACTCTCACTTCTGCTGCTGATTTCGGCGGGCCTGCTGCTGAAGGATTTCATGCGGCTGCGCAGCAACAACATCGGCGTGCGGCCGGCGGGAGTTTGGACCGCCGTTATCTCTCTTCCTGAAGCCAAGTATATGGAGAATCAACAGCAATTCATGTTCGGAGAATCTCTGCTGGACAAAGTTCGGAGGATTCCTGGAGTGGAATCGGCTGCACTCAGCACGCGCATGCCGCTCGAAGGAGGAGCCAACGGGTATATCTCCCTTCGCGGACAGCCTTTTCACCCCATGAGCGGGCCGTTGGTCGAAAGGCACTCGGTTTCGCCGGATTATTTCAGAGTGATGGGGATTCCGTTGCTGCAGGGCAGGACATTTACGCAGGATGACGTGAGCAACCAGTTTGCTCTCGATGAGCGCCTCGCGCCGATCTACAAGTCAGGCGGAAAGCCGGCTCCGGAACAGAGCAATGCAATCACGATTCCCACAGTAGTGAATCAGGAGATGGTGCGAGAGTTCTGGCCGGGTCAGAATCCAATCGGACAAATGTTTGCGCGCGGTAGCAAAGATGGTCCCTGGTATGAGGTAGTGGGCGTCACCGCGGACGTTAAGCAACACGATATCACCAACCCTCCATATCCGGAGGCATATGACGCTTTCGACGGTTCGGGATATTTGCACCTGGTCGTGCACACGTCCACGCCATCGCTGGATGTAACCTCAGGGGTACGCCATGCGCTGTCACAGATCGATTCAAGCCTGCCCCTGTTCGGTATACGGACGATGAATGATGTCATCGCCGAACATGCCAGCGGCCAGCAATTTCTCGCGTTGTTGGTCGGTCTCTTTTCGGGACTCGCACTGCTGCTGGCATGCATAGGTATTTATGGAGTGCTGTCGTATTTGGTCACGCAGCGCACACGGGAAATCGGCATCCGCATGTCCCTGGGTGCGAGCCGCACAAGCGTGTTAACGCTCGTCCTGAGGCACGGAATGCGGCTGGCTGGTTTCGGATTTGCAACCGGTCTAATTGCGGCTTTAATAGCAGGACATTTGCTCTCTGGACTCTTACATGAAGTACATCCGAACGATCCCTTAACTATCATCGCCACCGGCGCATCTCTCGGTTTGGTGGCATTGGCTGCCTGCTACATCCCGGCACGCCGGGCCGCCGAGGTGGACCCGATGGTGGCCTTACGTCACGAGTAGGCTTCGGTGTTTGCTTCGCCGATCTCGATATAGCCGGCAACTTTATCAAGATAGCCACGATGCTGCATGCTCCCCAGCCACCAGCGCCTCCCGTGCTATAGTAAGCGCACTTTCAAAGCGCGAACGTCGCAGGCGAGCCAGGCGGGTAGATCGAACCGAAACGCAGGATCTGCCGGGCCAAAGCAGAATGTCCACGACCTCACCCACCAAGCCAGAGCCCAGTTCCACAACCCGTGCCTTGCCATTGGTGGTTTGCTTTGACCAAGAGGCACAGATTCGGCAGCTTTTACTGGATCTCCAGCGTTACCGGCGCATTTCTTTCGAGAGCTCGCTCCAGTTTCCAGCAGACCTGGAGCGCATTCTCATCACCGGAAGCGAGTCGCTGCTCACTGAACACTACGACGAAATTCGACGGCCTAACTTTCGCATAATTGCGTTGTCGGATCGTCGTTTTCGCGACCCGAGATTAGATGCGGCGGTCTATGCCTATCTGCCTGCAAATACGCCACAAGCTCTGTTGGAGCGCACGATGGACAACGCTCTCGATCACATCCACCTGCTCCACGTTCGCGAGCAGATTAACGAACGCCTGCGTGGCGTGACGCGCGAAATCCAGGAACTCAACAAAATTGGTGCGGCGCTATCGGCCGAACATCGTCTCGACAAGCTGTTGGAACTCATCCTCACCAAGAGCCGCCAGATCACACACGCGGACGCCGGCTCGCTCTATCTGGTCGAAGCTGTTCCCAGGGAGAAGCCCTCAGATGAGTCTCCAGACCCATTGGCAGTTCGGCTGCGTGAAGGCACGAGCGGCTTACCTGCGGCGCAGCTGCTCAAGCAGGATGATCAAGCACCCGCTCGCAAACGGCTCCGTTTTCGCCTGGCACAGAATGACTCGATCGATGTCCCGTTCCAGGAATCGACCATGGACATCGATCATCACTCGATCGCCGGGTACGTCGCCGCCACCGGCGAAATCGTAAATATCGATGACGCCTATCACATCGAGCCTGAGATCCCGTACAGCATCAATCGCAAATTCGATGAAGATTCCGGATATCGCACGAAGTCGATCCTGGCCGTGCCGCTGCACGATCAGAAGGATGATATTGTCGGTGTCCTCCAGTTAATCAATGCCAAGCGCGATCCCAAGGTAAAACTCCACTCGCTGGAGACGGTCAACGAGCAGGTGATTCCGTTTGGCGGACGCCAGCGGGACATTGTGGCTTCGCTCGCCAGCCAGGCTGCCGTGGCAGTGGAGAACAGCCGACTTTATGAGAACATCCAGCGCCTCTTCGAAGGGTTTGTGCGTGCCTCCGTAAGCGCCATCGAGGCGCGCGATCCGACGACCTCCGGCCATTCTTTCCGAGTCGCCAATCTCACGGTTGCGTTGGCTGAGGCCGTGCAGCGGGTGGAGACGGGGCCTTATGCGAATCTGCGCTTTACTCGCGAAGAGATGCGTGAGATCCGTTACGCCTCTCTGCTCCATGACTTCGGCAAGGTCGGCGTGCGTGAAGAAATCCTGGTGAAGGCGAAGAAGCTATACCCCGCTCAGTTGGAGCTGGTGAAGCAGCGCTTCGATTTTGTAAAGCGCTCCATTCAGGCGGAGAAGCTGCAGCAACGCCTCGATTATGTGCTGGCGAAGGGACGCGAGGAGTACATGGCAACGCTGGGCGGTTTCGATACTGAACTTCGCGAACGGCTTGAGGAAGTCGATGAATTCTTTGAAACAGTTCTTAAGGCCGATGAACCCAGCGTCCTGCCGGAAGGAAGTTTTGAAAGGCTGGCGGAGATCGCAGCGCGGTACTATCGCGATTTCGACGGGCGTGAAAAACCGCTGCTTATGTCTGACGAGGTTCGTCTGCTTTCCATCCGCAAGGGTTCACTCGACGACAATGAGCGGCTTCAGATTGAGTCGCATGTCGTGCACACAGTGAATTTCCTGAAGCAGATTCCCTGGACTTCGGAGATTCGTCACATTCCGGAGATCGCTCGCGGTCATCACGAAAAGCTGAATGGTCAGGGCTATCCTTACAAGCTCTCTGCACCGGAGATTCCGGTGCAGACGCGGATGATGACCATTTCCGACATTTTCGACGCGCTCTCCGCCGCCGATCGTCCGTATAAGCACTCAGTCACTCTCGACCATGCCCTCGATATTCTCCACGCCTCCGTTGAAGATGGCGAACTCGACGCCTCGTTGTTTCGGATATTTCTTGAGGCCAAGGTCTACGAGAAGTGGAAGGTCGAGCCACACCC
>DATLKS010000255.1:0-2159 GCA_035538255.1 Terriglobales bacterium | reverse complement strand
AGCTTTGTTCTCAATGGTCTCACCGAGCATATCCGCCCCGGGACTTACATTTATTTTGATGAATTCAGCGATGCACACAATGAGATGCGCGCGTTTGACGAGTTTCTGGCGCGCACTCACAAACGCTTCTCGCTGCTGGGCGCCACACGCTCCTATGGCCAGGTAACGTTCGAGTGTATCTAGCTCTGGATGCGAGGGAGGGCCCTTGCTGACCAGACAGCTTGACCCATCATCCCATATTGCAAAAAAGGGCCGACGTTTTTTGAACGTCGGCCCTTTTTGTTCTGCCAGGATCGTCGTCAGGCACTAGTCATCATGGCCGAACGGGTGCGAACCCGGTCGGTCCATGTTCGATCCAAAATAAAAAGACCGACCCCCAGTTTCGCGTATTCGTGGGTTACGCTGAGCTAGCAGCACAGAGCCACAGGCGAAGAAAGGAGAGTCGGTCTCATGAGTAAAATACGATTTGTCGGTCTCGATGTCCATGCGGACACCATCGCAATAGCCGTTGCTGAACCCAGCGGTGAAGTCCGATCCTTCGGTGTAATTACTAACCGTCCGGAGTCTGTTCGGAAGTTGATGCACAAGCTCGGTTCGCTCGAGCAACTGCGGGTCTGCTACGAAGCCGGACCCACAGGATATGTGTTGTATTGGCAGCTCACCGCTCTGGGCGTGCGCTGCGAAGTGATCGCGCCGACTCTCGTACCGGTGAAAGCGGGCGACCGAGTGAAGACCGATCGGCGCGATGCCATCAAACTGGCGCGCAGCTACCGGGCCGGTGACCTGACGCCGGTGTGGGTTCCAGACGCTGCTCACGAAGCTCTTCGCGACCTGGTGCGCGCTCGCGAGGCTGCCAAGAGAGATCAACTGCGTGCTCGTCATCGCCTTGGCAAGTTTCTGCTGCGCAGCGGCTGGCAACGTCCTGAGCATCTGAAGACCGCGTGGTCGAAACCGCACCTGGAGTGGATCAAGACCAAGGTCCACTTTGCACAGCCCGCTCAGGAGGTCGCTCTTGCCGATTATGTTCATGAGGTCGAGCATGTCGCCATGCGCCTGGAACGATTGGACCGTGCCATCCAGGAGGCGGCACGCTTGGCGCCTCCCCGAATGCGTGCCGTCATCGCCGCTCTCCAAGCCCTTCGTGGCGTCGCAGAGATCGCCGCGGTGACCATCGTCGCCGAGCTCGGTGAGATCTCTCGTTTTCGCACTCCCAGGGAGCTCATGGCCTACAGTGGCCTGGTTCCCAGTGAATATTCCAGTGGTTCCGCACGACGGCAGGGCAGCATTACCAAGACCGGCAACGCGCATCTTCGCCGGGTCATTGTTGAAGCCGCCTGGGCCTATCAGTTCCGCGCGTGGCTTGGTGGCTATCTCCTCAAACGCCAAGTTGGTCTGAGTCCCGAAATCAAAGAAATCGCCTGGAAAGCACAAAACCGACTGCATCTGCGCTACCGAAAATTCCTCGCACGCGGTAAAAACAAACCACAGATCGTCACCGCGGTGGGGAGAGAGCTGTTGGGTTTTGTCTGGGCCATTGGCGTCAAAGTGGAAGCGGAGCAGCAACGAATCGCTGCGTAAGGTAACACCACAAATGAAACGAGATTCTTCTCCGATGAGAAAAGCAGTGCTGCTGGGGGCCGAGGTGTTCTCGATGAGGAGAACCCTCGAACTTTTTATGCGGCAGGCTCTACGAGCCCAACCCGCGTCCCTAGTGCGAGGCAGCTCCCGACGGATCATGAGCATGCGGTTCCGACCCGCGAATATCAGAGTGATCAATCGTCGCGTTGACCGCCTCGGCCGCCACTCGCGCTGCTTTCCTCTCGCGAGAGAAAAACAGCGCACAGCAGCACCACGAAAATGTAGATTGACCCGTTCGGCCATATCAGAAAAACAGCTTCGCTGCCAATTGAAGGGACCGCGGTCCCCCGAGTTGATAGAGCGGATTTAGGCCTCCTGCACCCAGACTCCTTCCCACCAGACTTTGTGCCAGTGTCTGCGTCGAAACCCCGAATCCCGTGGCGCCGAACGACGGATTCGGCGGTCCGAAATTTGGATGGTTCAGCACGTTGAACATCTCCACGCGGAATTGCAGTCGCACTGATTCTCGTATGGGGAACTCGCGGTGTACGGCGAAGTCCCATTGCGTCGCGCCAAATCCA